>JASHOO010000748.1 GCA_030041035.1 Bryobacteraceae bacterium
GCGAGAGCATGGAACGCGATCTGGTGGCGAAAATCAATTCTACGCTCGAACCCCTGCTCGGCGCCGACCGCTTCCGCGCCGGCGCCTCAGTGGATTGCGATTTCTCGAGCGGCGAGCAAAGTGAAGAGATCTTTGACCCGACCAAGTCGGTGATGGTCAGCTCGCAAAAATCCGAGGACACCAGCAACACCGGCGGCGCGTCGGGCGTTCCGGGCACGGCCTCCAACCTTCCCCGCCCCGCCCCGCGCCCGCCCACGGTGCTCGCGGGCAGCTCGCGTCGCACCGAAAGTATCGCATACCAATCCAGCCGCACCGTGAAGCACATGAAGCTGCCCGAGGGGAATATAAAGAAGATGTCGCTCGCGGTACTGGTCGACCAGAATGTGCACTGGGAAGGCCAGGGAAAGAATGTACATAAGGTTCTAGAGCAGCCGTCGGACAAAACATTGAAATCCATCCGCGATCTGGTGGCGGCGGCGACGGGTTTTTCGCAGGAGCGCGGGGATCAGCTCATCGTCGAAAGCCTGCCGTTTGAGTCGACACTGAACCTCGAACCTCCGCTGCCTCCGGCCAGCGCGGCGCCGGCGACCAATCCGAACCTCCCGCCATGGCTGTCTAAGCTTCTCGGAAACCGCTACATGCTAATCGGCGCAGGCGTTGGGATTCTGGTCGTCCTGGCCGGTATCGGCTTCGTGGTGGCGAAAATGTTCAAGGGTAAGACGCCCGCCAGGGCCAGCGTTCCCACATCGCTGCCCGCCGGAAGCGAAGGGGCCGCTCACGTCGGCTCCACTCAAACGGCCCAACTGGATGAAGACGCCGACTTGCAGGCCCAACTGGACGCCGCCGCCATTAAGGAAACCACCAAACGCGCGGCTGTGCTGGTGAAACGCCTCCGCGACAACATTGACAAAGACTCGGTTCTTCCCGCACACATCGTGCGCGGATGGGTGAACGAAGGCTGATCCGATGAGCGTGCAACTGATTGAACCGAGCGAAGAGACGCCTTCACCAATTAAGAGACCGGATCCGGATACCATACCGGGTGCGCGCAAAGCGGCCATGCTGCTGATCAGCCTGGGCGACCAGGCCAGCGCCAAGATCCTCAGCCACATGTCGGAAGACGAAGTGCAGCGCGTCACCAAGGAAGTGGCGCGCGTCAAGTCCGTCAGCTCGGTTGAGCTGGAAGGCGTGCTCGAGGAGTTTCACAACCTGATGCTGGCCACCGATTATGTGGTGACCGGCGGGCTGGACTACGCGCGGAAAATGCTGGTGGCCGCGTTCGGCCAGGAAGACGGACTGCGCCTGCTGGACAAACTGCCCAAGGACCTGGGTAAGGCGACCAGTTTCCGGTCATTGCAGAAGGTCGATGCCAAGCAACTGGCGCGGTTTCTGCAATCGGAACACCCGCAGACCATCGCACTGATTCTCTCCCACCTGGAGTCCGGGAAATCCGCTTCCCTGCTCATGTCACTGCCCGAGGACATGCAGCCGGACGTGGCTTTGCGCATGGCGGCGATCGACCAGATTGCGCCGGAGATCATCGGCAAGATCGCGGGTGTGATCGAGGAAAAGCTCAAAGGATTAGGTGACTTCAGCCGAGAGTCTCATGGCGGCGTGCGCGCGGTGGCCGAGATGTTCAACCGCCTGGATTCCGGCGTGAGCGAGCAGCTCTTAGGCGGCATCGAGCAGCGCGACCCGAACACCGCGGGCAGCATCCGCCATCTGATGTTCGTTTTCGAAGATTTCCTTCAAGTGGATCAGAACGGCATCAAAGAAGTGCTGTCGCGCGTCGACCGGAAGATCCTGACCATTGCACTCAAGGGCACGAGCGACGCTCTGAAGAATCATTTCATGAGCTCCATGTCGCAGCGCGGCGCCGAGATGTTGAAAGAAGACATGGAAGCCGCCGGGCCGGTGCGCATCAAGGACGTGGAAGCGGCGCAAAAGCAGATCATCGCCAAGGTCAAAGAACTGCAAGCCGAAGGAGTGGTCAGCCTCAAGGGAGGCAGCGATCAATATGTCGTCTAGGGTGTCGATCGAGACCCGCGGCGAGCGCGTGCGGCCCTTCGCCTGGCGGACGGTATCGCCGACCGGGGAGACGGTGGACCGCAGAAAAGTGGCGGCGGATCCGAAAGCATCGCCCGCAGCGGCTCCATCGCCATTCCACGAATCCCGCATCGCGGAACTGGAGAAGCAGGCGGAGAAGCGCGTGCGCGAGGCACGGGAAGCCGGGCGGACCGAGGGCGAGGCGCAGGCCCGGGCGCAGGCCCAGGAAGAAGTTCGCGCGACGATTGAACGGCTGGCCAATGCCATCGCTGAAATCGATCAGTATCGCGGGCAACTGCTGCGGCAAACGGAAACGGATGCCGTGCGGCTCTCCATCGCCATTGCGCGCAGGGTGCTGCGGCGCGAGCTGACCGTGGATCCGTCAGCGATCGAAGGGCTGGTGCGGGCGGCACTCGAAAGGCTGCAGTCGCAGGATAGCTGCCGAGTGCGCATGCATCCGGATTTCATTCCCGCGCTGCGCGATTGCGTGGAGCGGCTGGGCATGGAGAGCCGGGTGGAGATCGTTCCCGACGCGGCCCAGGAACCGGGAGCAGCGGTGTTCGAGAGTTCTCGCGGCAGCCTGAATGCATCCATCGATTCGCAATTGAAGGAGATTGAGAGAGGTCTGGCAGACCGCTTTCAAGCGCAGCGATGACGAGTCTGCCGGGGCTGCGATTTAACCCGTATCTGGAGCGCCTGGAGAAGGTCGACCCGTTTGTGTGGTCGGGCGAGGTGGTGGAGCTGGTGGGGTTGCTGATTGAGTCACGCGGGCCGGCGGCGGCAATCGGCGACTTCTGCGAAATCCTGGCTTCGGGCGGACGCGTCATCCGCACGCAGGTGATCGGGTTCCGCAACGGGAACGTGCTGTCGATGGCGCTCGAGGAAATCGACGGGCTGAAGCTGGGCGATGCAATCGTGGCGCGGCCGGACCAGGCGCGAGTGAGCGTGGGGCCGGGGCTGCTGGGGCGGGTTCTGGATGGTTTCGGCCGGCCGATGGATTCGCACGGCGATGCAGAGACCACGGATTTCTACGACCTTTATAAACTGCCTCCGAATCCATTGGAGCGGGAGCACATCACCGAGCCGCTGGTGACCGGCATCCGCGCGATCGACGGTCTGCTGCCCTGCGGGCGCGGACAGAGAATCGGGATTTTCGGCGGCAGCGGCGTAGGCAAGAGCACGCTGCTCGGGTGCATGTCGCGGCACAGCTCGGCGGACGTGAGCGTGATTGCGTTGATTGGCGAGCGCAACCGCGAGGTGCGCGCGTTTCTGGAGCACGAGCTGGGTCCGGAGGGGATGAAGAGATCCGTGGTGGTGGTGGCGACTTCGGACAATCCCGCGCCCATTCGTCTGCGCGCTTGTTTTGTGGCGCTGGCGGCAGCGGAATATTTTCGCGATCAGGGCGCCAATGTTTTGCTGGTGATGGATTCGGTAACGCGATTTGCGATGGCGCAGCGGGAGATCGGCTTATCGGCGGGAGAACCGCCGAGTCAAAAGGGCTATCCGCCTTCGGTATTCAGCCTGCTGCCGAAAGTCTTCGAACGGGCCGGGAATTTTCGACGCGGATCGATCACCGGATTCTTCACGGTGCTGGTGGAGGGTGACGACTTTAACGAGCCGATCTGCGATGCGGTGCGCTCGATGCTGGACGGGCACATCATTCTCTCCCGCGCTTTAGGGGCGGCGGGGCACTATCCGGCAATCGACATTCTGCATTCGGTAAGCCGCCTCACTACGCAGATTGCCACCAACGAGCAACTGGCAGCGCAGCGGAAACTGCGCGAAGCGCTGGCGGCTTATCAGCAGGCCGAGGATTTGATCCAATTGGGCGCGTATGTTTCAGGCACGAATCCGAAACTCGACGCGGCGATTCGCCTGCGCCCGGATCTGATGCGGTTCCTACAGCAGGATGCGCGCGCGGAATCGAAGTGGGACGATACTCTGTCGGGTCTGAAGCAACTGGCTTCGCAACTGCCTTAAGCGATGACGGCGTTTTCCTTTCGGCTGGAGCGGGTTTTGCAGTGGCGCAGAGCGCAGCTAGACCTGGCGCAGGCGGCCATGAGCCGAATCGCAGCGGAGCGCGCGCGTTGGGACACGATTCTCGCAAACCTCACTCATGCACGAACACAGGCCGAAGGACTGCTGGCCGGGCCGGTGAACGGGGCGGAACTGGGAGCGCTGGCGCGATATCAAACCTACGTGGAGCAGCAACGCAAGATCGCTCTGGAACGGCGCCGCGAAACCGAAATCAAGATGGAGCAGCAGCGTGCGCGTGTGCTCCAGGCGCGGCGGGAATGCAGGCTGCTGGAAAAGCTCCGCGAAGTGCGCAGGGCGGAATGGGAATCGGCTGTGAACCACGAGTTTGAAATGCTGGCGGCCGAGACGTACCTGGCGCAATGGGAACCACCGCGGCGCCGGGGAACTTAGGCGCCGGCAACTACAGCGCGAGCCCGGGTCCGGCCCACTCCTCCGGCTCCGGGCTTCTCCCGGGCCGAAGGCTCCCGTCAATCCATCAACATATACAGGGCGGCAATGGCGAGAATGCCGCCGGCCGTCAGCGTGGCTCCGGCGACCGGCACGGCCAACGGCAGAGCGATGAGCAGCAGCCAGAGTCCGATGCGCGGCCGCGCCGCCTACCAATCCACAATCTGTTGCGCCCGATCTCGTGGCCTGTCCCCACGATATGGACAGCAGCAAGCGAAGAGCGGGTGTTGGGCATACCGCTACAGATCAACGGCCGGGCCAAGCAATTTTTTCAATGTGCGGACGTATTCGGTGAGGGCCTGGCGGCCGCGTTCGGTGAGGCGATAGCGGGTTTGCGGCTTGCGCAGGACGAACTTCTTTTTGACGGTCACGTAACCGGCTTGTTCGAGCTTCAGAAGTTGCGCGCCCAGGTTGCCATCGGTGGCGTCAGTTTTGGCGCGGAGCCAGGTAAACTCAGCATCTTCGACACCGCTGAGCAGCGAGAGCAGAGCCAAAC
>JASHOO010000749.1 GCA_030041035.1 Bryobacteraceae bacterium
CGTGCAATCGACGGCTTGAGGGAGTTTAACCCGACGTTTCCCGCTGGAAATGTATTGACAATTGTGAGCAGCATTATGACGGGTGTGGCTCCCCCAAAATGCAGCGCACTGTATCGCGCGCAATCAGTAGTTCCTCGTTGGTGGGAATCACCCAGGCGTGCAGCTTCGATCCTTCGGCGCTGATGCGGCCTTCCCGCCCAACTGTCTGCTGATTTTGACTCGCATCGACCGTCAGGCCGGCCCACTCGAGGCCGGCGCAGATGCGCGCGCGGACGTCAGGCGAATGCTCGCCGATCCCGCCTGTGAACACAACCGCATCAGCTCCTCCCATGCACGCTAGAAAAGCGCCGATATACTTCCGTGCCCGATAACAGAAGACCTCGATCGCCAGGCGCACCCGCCGGTCATCGTGCTCTTTCATCTCCTCTTCCAACACCTTCATGTCATTGGTCAGGCCGGAGACGCCAAGCAACCCGGACTGGGTGTTGAGAAGAGAATCCACTTCGTGCGGCGAGAGTCCTTCCTTGGTCGCGATCAGGTTCACGATCGCCGGGTCCAGATCGCCCGAGCGCGTGCCCATTACCAGACCTTCAAGCGGCGTCATACCCATCGAGGTGTCCACGGGGTGGCCGCCTCGAATGGCAGTGGCCGAACAGCCATTGCCCAGGTGGAGGGTGATGATGTGCGTTTGTTCGCGGGTGAGCCCGTGCAATGCCCGGTAACGAAACGCCACGTAGCGATGCGACGTTCCATGAAAGCCATAACGCCGGATGCGGTGACGGCGGTACAGATGATAGGGCACCGCGTAGAGGTAAGCATGCTCGGGAATCGAGGTGTGAAACGCGGTATCGAATACCGCGACCTGCGGCGTCCCATGACCGAAGATCTCTCGCAACGCCCGAATGGCGCTTAGGTTGTTCGGGTTGTGTAGCGGCGCCAGGTCGATGCAGTCTTCAATTCCCTTCAGTACCTCATCGTTGATGATGGCCGATTCCTTAAACAGCTCGCCGCCATGGACCACGCGGTGTCCCGCCGCTTGGATGTCTCCGAGGCTGCGAATCTCAGCGACTCCAGAGCGGTCCGACGCCAGCCAGCGCAGCACGTAATCGAGCGCTGCAGAGACATCGCGGATGGGCGCTGTCAATTTCTGCCGCAGATCTCCATGAGTCTCCAACGTGATGATCGCTTCCCCGCCGATCCGCTCCACTTGTCCGCGACACAAAAGCTCATCATTGTTCTGCTTGATTCGCTCCAGGTCTGTAACAATCACCTGGAATTTCAAACTGGAGCTCCCTGCGTTGACAACGAAGACGTTCATAGGCTCTATCTATTCTCACAGTGACAGGTTAGCGCACCGCGAAACAGCGATATTCATCTGCGGAATCGGGGGCAATCGAAAAACGGCAATTCGCAAGCTCAACAACAACCGCCGCTCGGCAAAGTAACTGTTGGCGACGACGACTGCTTTATTGGTCCTCTGAGGTCAAAGATACACCACCTAGCTCGAGGCGTGCCGCATTTTGTGTCCTGTTTTCGGGAGGCAGCCGGAAGCTTAGCTGCTTCTCGGCATTGCGCTGGCTCGTTGCGTCACGATCGATGGAAACGATTGGCGCCCGGTGTTGGCCGCCGTCGGGCGTGACATAGCATAGGGTATCGTCCTGAACCCATGCGACAGTGGCGGATTCAACCAGGCCATCTTTAGAAACGATAGAGAAGGTAGTCGCACTGGAATCGCTGGGCGTTGATGGCCTCCAGTCGGGCTGATAGCGTCCCGCTTGGGTGTTGATCGGTGTGGTTTTGGAAAGGGCCTCTTCCAGCCAAAGTGCTTAAAGTCCGATCTACACCAGCCTGCATCAACTCCATCGCCGTTCCAGCTCTCCACCTGCGGTCCGCCAGACTTTGAGCGCCCGTATCGGTTCTCCGGACTGTGCGTTAAGCCGCATTGGCGATAATCAACGTGGCCGCGATTATGACGGCAATACCCGCGCCGAGATAGCGGAACGCACGGCGGTCGGCGTTCTTCCACTCGCCGGTCAGCAGACCCCAGATGTTGGCGACGACGACCATAACAGTCATGAAGATCGGCCAGCCAAGCGACGTCCCGAGTTGGCCGATCTCCGTCTTTCCTACGCCGTACAAGTAGAACCCGAATAGCCACAGGAAACCCATGGCGACTGTGTAGAGAAGGTTGAGCGTCCTGTCTTGCGGCAGTCCCTTGTTCCAGGTTCGGTTGAGTCGCAACAGGTATACACAATAGGCGGAGTTGATCAGGAAGCCGGCCGACATCGCGACAGCAAAGATGGCCATCGGCGCGTTAGCGGCATTTGCGCCCGCGGCCGCGGCTGCTTTCTCGATGGGATTTCCGAACTCGACCGCGAAGGCCATCATGGGCGATGCCGCACCCGAGGCGATACAGATAGCGATGCCGCGTGTGAGATTTCGCTTGGCGGCTGCCGGAGTTGCTGCGTCCTTCAGGGCGCCTGCGCGCGCACAGAGCGTGACGCCCACAATCGCCACCAAGAGACCGACGATGATCAGCAGCCCCTTGTGTGACATCAGATCGGCTGGGTGCAGCACTACCAGCGGTACCAGTGCGCCGAGCGCCGCGATCATTGACATGATGATCGCGAAGCCAAGCGCGACCCCAACCGCTTCGAGCCCCAGGCCGAACAACACCGACCCGATGCCCCAGCCGGCGCCAAACAGCGCGGCCATCGCGACCACTCCGGCCCCGGCATCAGCATAGGCCTGGAACGACTGCGGCACCAACAGGGCGACGAGCAGCCATGGAAAGACAATCATTCCGAAGATGGAGTAGAGCAGCCAGTTCTTTTCCCACGGCCAGCCCCGGATGAACTTTTGCGGCAGCGCAAAGCTGCCCTGCATAACAGCGGCGGCAACTACAACAAGAAAGCCGAACTCTGCGTGGTTCATCATTTTCTCTGCTCTTGGGAAATTAGAGATCTCGTCTCCTGCGAACCTGCCTGGGATAACATCCTATCTTCAGGGAGTTCGGCGAATGTTTGCAATCCGGCCGTTCGTTGCTGTGCTGATCGTCGGAGAGTTATACCGCCACTCCGAGTTTGATCGCGTCATTGGGCGCGTTGACGAGGTCCTGCTTGGTGCCCAGGTACCGTTCGGTTGTCTGGACTGAAGCGTGCCCCAAGAGCAACTGGATTTGCTCCAACTCCCCACCCGCGGCCCGGCACAGCTTGGCGCAGGATCTTCGACAATCATGAGGCGCGATACTGCGGACGCCAGCATCAGTCGCATACTGCTGGAGCATCTGCCAGATGACCTTTTCGGACATGGCATCACCTTGTACCTTGTCGCCTCGATTCACGGGGCGGAATACGCGGCCCTCGGCCAAGCCGGCTGCACAGGTCCAAGCGTCGATCGCCACCTTGACCCAGGTCTGCATCGGCACGGTCCGCACGCGGTTATGCTTGCCGACCAGATCGACGATGCACCAGCGGCCATCGCGCTGTTGTACGTGCGCGAACGTCAGTGCTGCCACCTCCGAACGCCGGAGTCCGCAACCGAGCAGAACGGCGAGGATCGCACGATCGCGCAGCCCTTTCACTGTGGCAATATCCGGCGCGCTCAGGAGCGCCTGCGCCTGCCGCAGCGATAGCCAGTTACCGACGCGGATGCCAACGGATTTCGCGCTCTTTACGCGAGCGATGCCGGCAGCCAGCTCCGGCGCCAGCAGCCCGTTATCGGCGCTCTCGACGGCGAGTTTGCGAATGGCCGACATCCGAACGATGATCGACGACGACCCCAACCCGCGGGCCTCGAGTGATACTCGCCACGCGCTGACCGTCGCCTTGGAAAAGCCGGGGCGCGGCTCCAACCGGAACCAGGTCAGGAACTCCTCAAGCGCCATGTTGTAAACGCGCCGTGTAATCGGCGAAGAGACGCTGTCGAGTACGAGCGCCTTCAATCGTTGCCATTCCGCGATCTTTTCCACCACGGTCAGTTCGGTCATTTGGGTCGCCTTAATGGGCAATAACGGAAGCTTTCTGCTGCCATGTGGACATTACCTCGGGGTGGCAAGAACATCAAGCAAAACTGGGAAGGTCTACGGACAGAAGGCCGGTTTATTCTGTGACCGGCGTTTCACGAGACTGATCCGGATTACTGGATGGTAGGGCTGTTCTCGCTACCTATCAACGATTAGGTTTAGAATTGACCGAGCAGCCAGGTTTCCGCCATTCCTTTGAAAGGGGCAGCGGGCCACGGTCGGACGCACCATTTCGCACTACGAGGTCATCGAGAAGTTGGGCGAGGGCGGTATGGGTGTGGTCTACAAAGCCCGGGACACGCACCTCGATCGTTTTGTTGCCATCAAAGTCCTCCCGCCCGAGAAGGTGGCGGACCCTGAGCGAAAGCGGCGCTTCGTGCAAGAGGCAAAATCGGCTTCGGCATTGAACCATCCCAACATCATCACCATTCACGATATCGCCAACGATAACGGCATCGACTTCATCGCCATGGAGTACGTGCCGGGTAAGGCGCTGAATCAGTTGATTGCACGCAAGGCGCTGCCGCTCGGTGAGACGTTGAAGTATGCGGTGCAAATTGCCGACGCCCTAGCGACGGCGCACCGGGCGGGCATCATCCATCGAGATCTCAAGCCGGGAAACGTGATGGTCAGCGGCGCGCCAGAGCGCACTGGTTTCGTCAAAGTGCTCGATTTCGGTCTGGCCAAGCTGACCGATAAGGTCGAGGGCAGTGAGCGGGAATTCACCGAGACCATGCGCCATGACGAGGCCCCATCTACGGGCGAGGGCACCATAGTGGGGACCGTGTCCTACATGTCGCCGGAACAGGCCGAAGGTAAGAAGGTGGATGGGCGAAGCGACATCTTCAGCTTCGGCTCGGTGCTTTATGAAATGGTGACGGGCCGAAGGGCGTTTCACGGCGATTCGAAACTGTCGACGCTGTCCGCGATTTTGCGAGAAGAGCCAAATCCAGCCAGCGAGGTCGTGGAGGGTCTGCCGCGCGAGCTGGAGCGCATTATTATTCGTTGCCTGCGCAAGAATCCGGAGCGGCGCTTCCAAACTATGGCCGACCTCAAAGTCGCGCTGGAGGAACTGAAAGAGGAGTCGGATTCGGGCACACTCAGTGCGGCGCCGGTCCGGCAGAAACGGTCCGGCCGGCGGCTAGTCTGGGCCGGGGCACTTCTGGCAATATTAGCCACAGGCGGCGGCACTCTGTGGTTCATCCGCTCAACCGCTATGGCTCCGGAAGCTGTGCTGACTGCGGTTCCCCTCACCACATATCCGGGTTTTCAGGACGAGCCAACGTTTTCGCCGGACGGCAACCAGGTGGCGTTCTCGTGGGATGGGGAGAAGCGAGACAACGCAGACATATATGTCAAGTTGATCGGCACCAGTGGGCCGCCACTTAGGTTAACCACCAACCAAGCCGAGGATCACAGCCCCGCTTGGTCGCCCGACGGCCGCTTTATCGCATTCCTCCGGGACTTGTCGAGGGAAAAAGTGGCGGTGCTGCTGATTCCCGCCCTAGGCGGCCCCGAGCAAAAGGTGGCCGAGATCCTGGCCGGCGACGAATTGTTGCCCGCTCCTTTTCTGGCTTGGTCGCCCGACGGCAATTGGCTGGTGGTCAGCGGCGCAGATTCCCCCAAAGAGCCCGCCGCTTTGTTTCTGCTGTCGACCGAAACCGGCGAGAAACGACGTCTGACCTCTCCGCCCAAACCCATGCAGGGCGATAGCTGCCCGGCCTTTGCTCCAGACGGGCGCACTCTGGCGTTCAGTCGCTCTGCCGATGCTGGGGTCGGCGACCTCTACCTGATCACTCTTTCTGCCGAACTCCAGCCCCTGGGGGAAGCCCGCCGGCTGACGCTCGGAAATCGAGGATGGGGAAAACCAGCCTGGACCCCGGATGGGCGCGAGATTGTTTTTTCGGGGACGTCTGGCGAGCTGTTCAGAATCAGTCCCTCGGGGTCCGCCGAACCGCGGCGGCTTGCATCTTTAGGCGACCATCTCTACCACCCCGCATTTTCGCCTCACGGGCACCGCCTTGCTTACAGTCACCGTTTTTACCGGGGTAGCATCGGGCGCATCGCCGCGCCAGTCGGCCATAGTCCACATAGCTGGAAGGTCCCGACGCCTGTCAGCGTTAGTCTCTTCATCTCGTCGACGCGAGACGATTCTTCTCCTCAGTTCTCGCCAGACGGCAAGCATATCGCGTTTGTGTCGAGCCGCTCTGGAAACCGCGAAATCTGGACCTCTGATGGGGAGGGGTTGAATGCCGTGCAGGTAACCCATTTTGGTGGCGCGCCCGTCACGACGCCGCGTTGGTCGCCGGATGGCGGGCGAATCGCTTTTGACTCAAACGCAATGGGGGATTTCGACATCTGGGTGGTTAGCGCGAACGGGGGAAAGCCACAGCGTATGACCACGGACCCGGCGAACGATGGCAATCCGAGCTGGTCGCGGGACGGCCAGTGGATCTATTTTGATTCTGCCCGCACGGGAGAGCAGCAGGTTTGGAAGCTTCCGGCGGACGGCGGTGAGGCAATTCAGTTGACCCGCGACGGCGGTTTCGCGCCGCTTGAGTCGCCGGATGGGAAGATGCTGTACTATACCAAAGCGCTCACAGCAACCAGTCTTTGGAGGATGCCGATTGAAGGTGGTCAGGCCACTAAGGTTCTGGATGGTTTGAGTAGCTACCTCAACATCGCCATCGTGGGTAACGGTTTGTATTTCGTACCGCAAAAAGCCGAGGCCGCTATGTCCATCCAGTTTCTGGACTTTGAAACTGGTCAGATCAAGCCTGTCGCCAACCTTGAAAAACGACTTAGGTTGGACGGAAACAGCGCTGGCCTAGCTGTGTCTCCCGATGGGCGATGGATACTCTACTCGCAACTCGAGCAATCAGGCAGCGAATTGATGCTGGTGGAAAACTTTCGCTGATCCCTTTTCACCGCCTGTAGAGGCTCTTCGGTACACGGTGCGTCACTTACCCGCACAACCTCCGAGGTAGGAAAAATTGAGGGCCGTGCCGGATTACTGGCGTGAAATCCGCATGTAATGAACAATGGCGGACGGCGGTTCGTGACCGCGTAGCTGGTACCCGCGTTGCCTCCCAATTGCTGAATATAGGCCCCGTGGCGGTCACCTACGCTTCGCACAGTTGTAAACTACGCCTGTGCCGACGGCAAGGACGGGCGCTGCTTTCATCGAACCGATGCTACTCCT
>JASHOO010000750.1 GCA_030041035.1 Bryobacteraceae bacterium
CTACACACGCGCGGGCTGCTGCCTATGCGATGAGACCAAGCACGTGCTGGAGTCGGCGCGCCGGCGGGCGGGCTTCGACCTGGAGGAACTCGATATTGACGCCGATCCCGAGCTGCGCCGCCTCTACAACGATGAAGTGCCGGTCATCGCCATCAACGGCCGCAAGGCATTCAAGTACAGAGTCACTGAAGCGGAACTGCTGAAGAAGCTCGAGGCGCGTGCGTGAGCCTCGACCTGCTGGCGATTGCCGCGCATCCCGACGACGTCGAGCAGACCTGCGGCGGGACGCTGGTCAAGACGGCGGAGAAAGGCTATCGCACGGGAATTCTGGACCTGACGGCCGGCGATATGGGCACACGCGGGACGCCGGACGAACGGCTGGAAGAAGCCGCAGCGGCAGCCAAGATCCTGCTCGTGAGCCACCGCGAGAACATGCGTTTTCCCGATGCGCGGCTGGAAAACACGATCTCGGCGCGCATGTCGCTCGCGGTCAAGATCCGTGCGCTGCGGCCGCGCACGGTCATTCTGCCGTATTGGGAGGGCCGCCATCCGGACCACTATCGCGCCTCCGAGCTGGGTTACGAGGCCTGCTTTCTCGCTGGCTTGAAGAAACTCGACGAATATTCCGAGCCGCACCGGCCGTTCAAGATCATTTACTCCTCGCTCTACGCCTATGTCACACCGTCATTCGTGGTGGACATTACAGCGCAGTTCGAGCGGCGCATGGCGGCGCTGCTCGCATATCGCTCGCAGTACGGCGCCGTGAGCGAAGGCAGCGGCCTGTTTCCCCAGGAACAGGAGATCCGCGAGCGCCTCGGCGCTGTAGCGCGGTTCTACGGCAACCTGGTCGGCGTCAAGTACGCCGAGCCCTTCGTGGTGAAAGAAGCCATGCTGGTGGATGACGTGGTGGCGATGGGCGGCCGCAGTATTTGAGGCTACTCGTTGATCCGCTGCACCTGGTGGCGCTCCAGATACCAGCACGGGCTGTAACCGAAGTGCGGAAACAGACAATGCACGCAGGTGGCGGTTTGCGCGTCGCCCGGAATGAACTCGGTTTTCTGGTCCTTCAGCGGTACGGCATAATAGCGCCGGACGCGCACCGTGCCGTATGGATTGCGGCCCCGCGGGATGGGCAGGCGCGCGGCGAGATCGTCACCCACGTACACCACCGCCAGCACCAGCACGATTCCAACCAGGGTGCGCCTCACGTATTTCATCGCTGAGTCTATTGTTCCAGAAATCCGCGGCAACTTTTTTCCGCCGCCCGTGTTTCCAGGATGGGATCGAACCGGCACGGGAGCAATAACGGTCCCAATTCATCCGAGGAGCGAAAAGAATGTTCAAAACATTACAGCGAATTAGTGTCTTTGCGGGGGCGGCGTTGGTCGTGGCGGGAGGAGCCCTGGCTCAAAGCACCCAGCCGATGCTGCCCATTGCGCTGCGTACGTCCGGCATGGTGGGCCTGGCGGCGGGCCAGACGGCGCGCCTGAACGTACTGAATCCGGGAGCGCTCGCGCCCGCGGTCGCGGTGGCCTGTGAGGCGCAGTTGTCTTTCCTCAACGCCGAGGGCACGGTGCTCAAGACCACTACCGTCACGGTGCCTCCCGGGCAGAGCATGCCGTTTAACCTCGATCGCGAGGTGGATCTGATTGTGAGCGACCTACGGGTCGAGGTCCGCGCCGTCATTGCGTATACGTCCAACACTTGCGCGCTGCTGCCGACGCTTGAGGTCTTCGACGACGGTACGGGCCGCACCCAATTCCTCGACACGCGCTTCGCCGCCATTCCGCTGGTTCTCACCGCTACATCGTCACAGTAGGATGCCGAGGGGCCGGACGCCGTCTCCGGCCTACTCCAGATTCTTGTGGAAGCGCGTGACGCTCAGCCCCATGACGGCCACCCCGAAAACGAGCAGCGCTACCATCTGCGGCCACAGAGCGGCAACCCCCACGCCTTTGAGGAAAATGCCCCGCACAATCTCCATGAAGTAACGGATCGGATCCAAGTACGTCAGCCACTGCACCACCATCGGCATGTTGCGAATGGGGAATGCGAAGCCGCTGAGCATGAAGGCCGGCGTGGTGAAGAAGAACGAGGCCATCATGGCCTGCTGCTGCGTCTGCGAAATGGTGGAAAGAAACAGCCCCGCACCCAGGCTGGTGAGCAGGTACAGCACCGCGCATCCTAGCAGCAGCAGAGGGCTTCCGCGCAGCGGAACGCGGAAGATAATCAACGCCGCCGCCGTAATCACCACCACGTCCACCAGGCTCACCGCCGCGAACGGCAGCGTCTTACCCAGGATCAGCTCGATGGGCCGCACGGGCGTGACCATCAACTGCTCCATGGTTCCGATCTCTTTTTCGCGCACGATGGCCAGCGCCGTCAGCATCAGGGTTACGAGCATGATGATGTTCGCCACTACGCCCGGCACGAAGTAGTTGCGGCTGTGCAGATCGGGATTGAACCACACGCGCGTGCGCGCCTCCACTTCGGGCGCGCTAAGATTCGCCGGCGCCCCCGGACTGCGCGTCAGTACCAGCACGTTTTGTCTGCGCGCCGCGGCATCGCTCGAATATTGCGCAATCACTGCGCTCGCGTAGCTTCCCACGAGCGACGCCGTATTGGAATTCGACCCATCGGTGAGGACCTGCACTTGCGCACCGCCCTGGCGCATCAGGTCGCGCGCAAACTGCGGCAGCACGCGGACCACCGCCTCCACCTCGGCATGATCGAGCAGATAGCGCACTTCCTCCTCATTGCGCGGCTCCGCGACGACCTCGAAGCGGCCCGAGCCTTCAAAGCGCCAAAGCAGATCGCGGCTTTCCGGCGTGTGGTCCATATCCATCCACGCGATGCGCGCGTGGTCCACGTCCAGATTGACGGCGAAGCCGAACAGGATCAGTTGCAAAAGCGGCGGCACAAACAGCAGGATGCGCATGCGCGGCTCGCGCAGCGCCTGAATGAATTCCTTCCGCAGAATCATGCGAATCCGTTCCCACATAAGTCACGCCATTTTCCGATTCAATCTCCGCACTGCCAGCAGAAACACGATGGTTCCGTACAACAGCAGAAAGCCCAGGTCGCGCCACAGCACGCCGATTCCCACGCCCTTGAGAAAAACTCCCTTCAGAATCGTCACGTAATATCGCGCGGGAACGACGCGGGTAATCACCTGGATGATCGTGGGCATGGTCTCGATCGCGTAGACAAAACCGGACAGCAGAAATGCCGGCAGAAACGAAGTCAGGATGCCGATCTGATACGCCTGCAATTGCGTGGGCGACACCGCCGAGACGAAAATCCCCCAGAACAGCGCGCCGAACAGGAACAAACAGGTGGACAAGGCCAGCATCAGGTAGCTTCCGCGAAACGGCACCTGAAAGATCAGCAGACCTACGATCACCGTAACGGCGGCGTCAGTGACCCCCACCAGGAAGTACGCCAGCATTTTGCCCAGCACCATCTCGGCCGGCCGCAGGGGAGTCGAGAGCACCTGCTCCATGGTGCCCATTTCCCGTTCGCGCGCGATGGTCAGCGAGGACAGCAGCGCCGCGATGATCATGAGAATCACCGCCATCAATCCCGGCACGACGTAATTTTTCGATTCGAGCGAGCTGTTGTACCAGACGCGCATCCGCGCATCGACCGGCGGCTGTGCCGCGCCTGCACCCTTGCGGTTCTGCGCATCCGAGCGCAGCGCCAGCGAATAATCCCGCACCACGCTATCCACATAGCCGAGCGCGATGCCGGCGGTATTGGAATCGCTGCCGTCGATCACGATCTGCACGGGCGCGGAGCGCCCCAACTTGAGATTGCGCGAGTAATCCCACGGAATCACCAGGCCCATCAGGATCTGGTTGCGATCGATGCCGCGCTCGATGGCCTCATAGCGGTTCACGGATCCCAGAATCTCGAAGTAGTGCGAGCCCTGAAACTGGCGGATCAGATCGCGGCTGGCGGAGGTGCCGTCCTGGTCGTAGACCAGAGTCGGAATGCGGTCCACATCCAGGCTCAATGCGAAGCCGAACAGCACCAGCATCATCACCGGAGCCGCCAGCGCCATGGCCAGGCTGCGCGGGTCGCGCGCAATGTGGTGCAGTTCTTTGACGAGCACCGCGCGTGTCCGGCGATAGCTCATGCCGCCTGCCTGTCTTCGGCCGCAATCATGGCCACAAATACGTCTTCCATAGAGGGCACGATCGGCTCCATGCGCTTCAGCTCGATCCTCTTGGCCGCGAGCGCCGCGCGGATGCGCGCCTTCGCTGAATCCAGATCGTCCACCGTGACGTGCAATCCTCCGCCGAAGACAGCGACGTCATGGATGCCGGGAAGGCTCTCGAGCGCGCGCATCGTTTCCAGCACGTCAGAAATCTCCAGGCGCAGAATGCGGTGCGAGCTCAACTCCTGCTTCAACGCTTCGGGAGCGCCCAGCGCAATTACTTTGCCGCGATACATCAGCGCCAGGCGGTGGCAGTTCTCGGCTTCATCCATGTAATGAGTGCTCACGAAAATGGTGCGGCCGGCGGCGGAAAGGTCGTGAATCAGCGCCCAGAACGCGCGCCGTGCGATGGGATCGACGCCCGAGGTCGGCTCGTCCAGAAACAGAATCGGCGGTTCATGGAGTATGGCGCAGCCGAGCGCCAGCCGCTGCTTCCATCCGCCCGAGAGCGTGCGCGTCATGGCGCGACGCCGCTCCAGTATCTCGGCCATGCGCAGCACGTATTCTTTCCGCTCCGCGCGCTTCTCCTGCGGCACGCCGTAAATGCCGCTGAAGAAATCGATGTTCTCCTCCACCGTGAGGTCGTCGTAGAGCGAAAACCTCTGCGACATGTAGCCGATGTTGCGCCGGATCACCTCGGGCTCGGCAGCCACATCGTGGCCGTTCACCGACGCGCGGCCCGAAGTGGGTTCCAGCAGCCCGCAAAGCATGCGAATGGTGGTCGACTTCCCTGCCCCGTTCGGACCGAGAAAGCCGAAGATTTCGCCTTTCGCCACTTTGAGCGAGACATGATCCACGGCGACGAACGAGCCGAACGTCTTCACCAGATCTTCGATCTCGACTGCCCAGCCGTTCGTGCCGCTCATGCACGCGCCTCCGCCGCTTCAATCAATCCGATGAACGCGTCTTCCAGATTCGCGGCTCCCCTTTGCCGCCGCAGCTCCTCGGGTGGTGCACATTGAATGAGCCGGCCGCGGTGTAGCAGGCCGATGCGATTCATACGCTCGGCTTCGTCCAGGTATGCGGTGGTCATGAAGATGGTGATCCCGTCCTTCAAAAGCTGATACAGAATGGCCCAAAAATCGCGGCGCGAGACCGGATCCACGCCGTTGGTGGGCTCATCGAGAAACAGAATCTGCGGCCGGTGCAGCAGCGTGCACATGAGCGCCAGCTTCTGTTTCATGCCGCCCGAAAGCTTGCCGGCCTGCCGTGTGCGAAACGGCTCCATGCGCGTCATGCGCAGCAGGCGCTGCGCCAGTTCCTCGCGGCGGGCGCCGGTGATGTCGAACAGGTCGGCGTAAAAGAACATGTTCTCTTCCACCGTAAGGTCGTTGTACAGTCCGAAGCGCTGCGCCATGTAGCCGATCTGGTCCTTCACGGCTTGCGATTCGCGCGCCGTGTCGTGCCCGGCCACGCGCGCGCTGCCTTCAGTCGGGTCCATCAGGCCGCACAGCATGCGCAACGTCGTGGTCTTGCCCGCGCCATCGGGACCCACCAGCCCGAAGATCTCGCCGCGCTGGACCGAAAGATCCAGGTGATCGACCGCCGTGAGTGCGCCGAAGCGGCGCGTCAGGCCATGCGTTTCGATGATCGGCTCCACGGCGGCTTACTCCGTCACGATTTCTGCATCGGCCGGCATGTTGGATTTCAGCTCGCGGTTGGGATTCTCGACGTCGATCTTGATGCGGTACACGAGCTTCACGCGCTCTTCCTGCGTCTGGATCTGCTTGGGCGTGAACTCAGCCTCGGAAGCAATGAAGCTGACCCGGCCGCTGTAGACTTTGCCGGGATAGGAATCCGTCGTGACCCGCGCCTTCGATCCGATCTTCACCCGGCCCATGTCCTTCTCGTCGATGTACCCGCGCAGCCAGGGATGGTCGATGTCGCCAACCGTCACCACCGTGGTTCCCGGCGCCAGGATTTCGCCCGTGTCCGCTGCCTTCACCAGCACTACGCCGTCTACCGGACAAATCGCAATGGTATCGGCGAGCTGCGAATCAATCAGCGCGATGCTGGCCTTCGATTGTTCGATGTCCGCGCGGCGCGTCGCCAGCTCCTGCTCGCGGCGTTTCACTTCAAGCCCGTTGGCCTCGGCCATCTTGAGCGCTCCGCGCGCATGCTGCACCACGGCCGCCTGCGCTTCAATATCTTCCACGCGCGGGCCGGCCACCACCAGCGCGTTGCGCTCCTGTGCTTGTTTCAGCGCCGCATCCGTGCTCTGCCAGCGGTCGCGGAATTGATCATACTGCTCGGCGGAGATGTCGTCGTCCTTGAATAGCGTCTGCGCACGCGCCCAGTCGCTTTTGGCGCGGTCGAATTCCGATTGCGCCGCGTCCACCCCCGCCTTGGCTTCCCGAAGCTCCTGCGGTCGCGAGCCGTTTTTCAGCTCGAGCAACTTGGAGTCGTTCGAGGAGAGATCGGCGCGCTTCTGCTCGACGTCGGCCGCCAGGTTGGCCTTCTCCCACTGAATCGAGGTCTCGGCCTGCTCGACTTCCGTTTCCGCCGCCTGGAGCGCCGCTACTTCGCGCGCCCGCTCCGCAACGAGCTGATCGCGATCCAGCCGCGCCAGAATCTCGCCTTTCTTCACGTTGTCGCCTTCATCCACATCCCGCTCGATGAGGCGCCCGGCGGTTTTGAATGCGATATTGATCTCAGTGAGCTCGATGTTGCCCGAAACCCGGATGCGCCCGTTGTGGTTGCCGCCGAAGGCATGAACGGCGTACATCGCGATGACGCCTGCGGCCACCAGCACCGCGGAAATGACAATGATTCGCTTCTTCATGGCGTTTCTCCGATGCTCCCTTTCACTGGATCGTCTTCCGGATCGTTCCCAGGGCCTGCGCCAGATCGATCCGCGCAGCGTTGTAGTTGTAGAGCGCCGCGGTCTGGTTGTCGCGCGCGCGCTCCAGGCGCGTTTGCGCGTCGGTCACTTCCAGGCTGTTGGTCACGCCCGCGGCGTATCGCCGCCGCGCTTGCGCCAGCTCGTTTTGGGAAAGCTCCAGGCCTTCCCGGGCGACTTTGACCTCGTCATCCGCCGACTGCAAACTGTCCAGCGCCAGCCGGACGTCCAGCTCGATCTGCTCTTTCAGATCGTTGGTCTTCACCTTTTCGGCGCGAAACTGCGAGGTCGATTCGGCGCGCCGCGCGTCCCGTCCGCCGCCGTCAAACACCGGCACGCGCAGCGAAATTCCGTAGGTGTGAGTGGGCAGCGCGTTGTTCAGCGACGTTCCGATGGTGCCGTAATCGCCAAACGCGCTCAGCGAGGGCAGCCGTTCCATCTTGGTGGCGCTCGCTTCGAGACGCGCGTCGGCCTCCCGCTCCTGTTGCGCGCGGAGGTCGGGGCGCTCTTTCAGCGCCTTCGCCCGCGCCTCGGCCAGCGTTCCCGGATCCATCGCCTCGTAGTGCAGAGTGTCGGTGAGGGCGACTTCGGTATCGAGCCGCAGCCCCATGATGCGCAGAAGCTGGAGATACGCGCGGCGCTGGCTGTTCCGGACGACCAGCAACTGCTGCTGATCATTGGAAAGCTGCACCTTGGCGCGCGTCACTTCGATGCCCGTTCCGGTGCCGGCCTTCTTCTGATTTTCAGCCTGCGTCAGGACCGCATCCGAGAGGGTGACATTGGCCTTGGCCGTCTCGAGATCGGCATCGGCCTTGATAGCGGCCAGATACGCGCGCGCCACCTGCCCTGCCACCTGCTCCTGCGCGGCGTCCACATCGGACTTGGCCGCCGAAACAGCAACCTTCGATCCCTGAAAGCGGCGGATGGTGCTGAAGTCGAAGATGTTTTGCG
>JASHOO010000751.1 GCA_030041035.1 Bryobacteraceae bacterium
TCTTTCCAGAATTTCGCCAGGGCTGTGTTGCGCGTTTGGGTGCCCGGTGCAATGCTCCGCTTGACGCAGCTGTCGCGCACTTTCTCCATAGCCTCCACCATTTTGGGATGCTGAAAGTCGCCCGGAACGCCGAGCGAAATGGAAAGGTCGGCAGGGCCGACCATCACCGCGTCGATTCCCCCGACCGCCAGCAGCTCGTCGCGCGCCTCCAGGGCGCGCTGCGTCTCGATTTGCAGCACCACCATCGTGTGAGCATTCATGTGCTCGATGATCTGCGCAAAGGTTAGCGGCTCGTAGTCCACCTGGATCGCCGTCAGCCCGTAGCCGCGAACGCCCGCTGGGGGAAATTTCGTCCAGCTCACCGCGCGCTCCAGCAGCTCCGGCGATTCCACACGCGGGAACATAACCCCCTGCGCTCCGCAATCGAGCGCCCGCGCCACCAGAGAGTATTGCAGGTCACCCACGCGCACGATGGGGCTCAGCCCGGCCATGAGCGAAACCCGGCATATATCCTGTACGGTCTCGAGATCGAAGCCGCCGTGCTCGGTGTCGATGAAGGCCCACTGAAAACCGGCCGCAGCCAGCATTTTCGGTATCTCCGGTGAACGCAACTGCCCAAATCCAGTGCCGAGTTGCAGTTTCCCGGCGCGTAAATTCTGCTTTACAAGGTTGGCGCGCATGAGTCTTTATTGTAGTGTGAATACGATTGTCTCTCTTAGCTAACTCATGTCTCGGCAACTAGACGAGCCCGTCTGGAGGTTGCTCCTCCGTGCTGCGATCCGAGCCGTCTTGATGTGGGGCGTCCTGTTCGGTTGCGCCGGGCGCTTGGATTGGCCGCGCGCGTGGCTCTTCGTCGCCCTGTTGGTCACCACGCTGGCCGTCACCATCCCTGTGTTTTGCCGCGAGAATCCGCGCATCCTGCGAACCCGTCTCGGAAAGACCCAAGGAGCGAAGCTGTTTGACAGAGCGCTGTATGCACTCACGATGGCGTCACTGCTGGCGTGCCTCGCGGTGGCCGGTCTGGATTTCCGCTTCGGCCGGTCATCGCTCGCCTTCAAGTGGACCTACCTGGGACTGCTCGTCTACGTCGCCGGCTGTATACCGATCGGCCTTGCAGCCGCCACCAATCCGTTTCTCGAGAGGACCCTTCGGATTCAGCAGGAGCGCGGTCACGTGGCCGTCACCACGGGCCCGTATCGCGTGGTGCGGCACCCGCTGTATGCCGGAGTGCTGCTGATGACCGCGAGCTGGCCCCTTTTGTTGGGGTCAACGTGGGCTTATTTGCCCTGGGCCGTATTAGTCGTGACGTTAATTGTGCGCACGGCTCTCGAGGACCGCACCCTTCGCCGTGAGTTATCGGGTTACGAAGAGTACAGCCGGCAGACGCGCTACCGCCTGATCCCCGAAGTCTGGTAGCGCTACAATACTCGACGCCATGCTACTGCGTATTTTCGCGGCTTCTGCTCTCGCCACCGCGGCGATGCTCACGGCTTCATCCGGCAGCACCGGCGAGCACCATTACCTCTATGTCGCTGAGCCCGGCATTCGCAATTACGTAGAGTATGGCGGTGTGGGCGTACTGGTGTTCGACATCGATAACGGCTACAAATTCGTCAAACGCATTCCCACCTGGGAGACTCCGGCGGGCAAAGAGCCGGAAAACGTAAAAGGCATCGCGGCAAGTGCGGTTACGGGGCGGCTCTACGTGACCACTTTCAATCGCATGGCGGCCTTCGACATCTCCACCGGCCGCAAAATCTGGGACCGCGCCTACGAAGCCGGCTGCGACCGTATGGCCATTTCACCGGACGGCAAAATCCTCTACGTGCCGTCGTTCGAAGGGCCGCACTGGGCCGTCGTCGACGCATTCACCGGCGACGTGATCACGAAGATTGTCACCAAATCCGGCTCGCACAACACCATCTATTCCCGCGACGGCTCGCGTGTCTACATGGCGGGCCTGCGCTCGACATACCTTTCCGTAGCCGATGCCAAGACCCACACCGTTGTCGAGACCGTCGGCCCTTTCTCGAAACCGATTCGGCCGTTTACCGTCAACGGGCGCGGCACGCTGGTCTTTGTGAACGTGAATGATTGTCCGGGCTTCGAGGTCGGCGATCTGCGCACGGGCAAGTTTCTCTGCCGCGTCGAATTTACCGGCTACAAGCCCGGCCCGTTGAAGCGCCACGGCTGCCCCAGCCACGGCATCGCTCTGACTCCGGATGAAAAAGAACTCTGGGTGGTGGATGGCGCCAACAACGCCGTACACGTCTTCGACGCCACCGTCATGCCGCCCAGGCAGGTGACCACCATTCATCTCCGCGACTTTCCGGGCTGGATTAGCTTCAGCATCGACGGCCGCCACGCCTACGCCTCGACCGGCGAGATCATCGACACCCAAACCAAGCAAGTGGTGGCGGCGCTGACCGACGAGACCGGCCGACAGGTGCAGAGCGAAAAGCTCCTGGAAATCGTCGTCAGGAACGGTAAAGTCACCCGGGCCGGCAACCAGTTCGGCATCGGCGCAGTGGAGTAAAACAGCAGCGGCGTCGCCGCTTACCAGATCACGGGGACATCATACTGCCGTACGGCATCATCCTTGGTGGCCAGAAGCGCGCCCTCCGCCAGAGCCTGTCCGATGAGGAGTCTGTCCCAGGGGTCTTTGTGATGGAGCGGCAGACGATAAGCAGCATAGACATGATCCGCTCGCAAAGTTAGAATCAGAGCCTGTAAGT
>JASHOO010000752.1 GCA_030041035.1 Bryobacteraceae bacterium
GCGCCAGCTCCGCCCGCCCCCGGTTCAGCCGCGATTTCACTGTCCCTTCGGGAATCTTCAGCACCTCGGCAATCTCACGGTACTCCAACTCCTGTAAATCACGGAGCACCACGGTTTCCCGTAGTTCCGGCGAGAGCTTCCCGAGCGCCGCCTGCAGCACTTCGCTCGCTTCCCGCCCCGCCAGCACCCGGTCCGGCTGCACCGACGCCTGCCCCTCGTATTCCTTCTGCTCCAGCGTCGGAAGCTGGTCCTCGATCGGCTCCGTCGCACGGTCCAGTTTGGTACGGCGATAGTGATCGATCAGGAGGTTTCGCCCCAGCCGCGTCAACCACGTCACGAAGGAGCCCTCCGCCGACCGGTAGCTGCCCAGCGTCCGGAACACGCGCAGAAACACTTCCTGCGTCAGATCCTGCGCCTCGGCGTCGCTGCCCGTAAACCGGTAACACAGCCCGTACACGCGCCGCGTGTGCGTCCGTACCAGTTCCTCCCAACCGGCGGCATCACCGCTCAGGCACCGTTGAACGAGAGTGGAGTCTTGATCCAAGACGCGCGAGGCCGTCTTCCAGCCACCGCCGGCCGTGAACGGACTACGCCCCGCCTTCTCCGGCCAGATTGCGCCGGGCACCGGGTACGCAGCAGTCATGGCAGCGGTTGCCATAGTTTACCTCGTTTGCTCGTCTTACCGGCCACCGCCGGTCCGGTCGGCTTCCGGATCCCTATCAGGTTTTTCCGGCTTCCAGTACAAGTAACGAGGTTTTATGATGTTAGGTTCATTTTTCCATTCCGGGGCAGGCATTTCCATCCCCTCGGGAAAGGCGGCTTCATCAAAGCTGGCAAGTGGAAATGGGTCGCGCTCGGCGCCATCCTGGTCCTCGTCGCTCTGCTTCTGCTGCGCTCTGAGTTGCGTCGGCAGGGCTTTCACTGGTCCGTTTTTGTCGCCACGCTCGCCCAACTCGATTGGACCTGGCTCTGCGCCGCCATCGCTCTGGCGCTCACCACCTATTGCGGCCGCGCCCTCCGCTGGGCCGTCCTTCTGAAGCCCCTTCAGCCCCAACCCGACTTGTGGAAACTGCTTTCCGCCACGGTGATCGGTTTTACTGCCGTGACGCTGCTGGGGCGGGCAGGCGAATTCGTCCGCCCCTACTTGATTTCCGTTAGGGAGCGTGTCCCTTTCTCCTCGCAGATCGCCGCCTGGGTACTGGAACGCCTCTATGATCTCCTCATGGCCTTAGCCATCTTCGGCTATGCGCTCAGCAGAGTGCATAACCTGGAGGGTGCCGGACCGGTGCTGTCCTGGGTGCTGGAAGTCGGGGGGTGGGCCGTCTGCGGGTTAAGCGCCGCCTGCCTCATTGCGCTGGCCATGATTCGCCGCTATTCCGACGCCATGAGCCGGCGCCTGATGGACGCGCTCGGTTTCCTGTCCGAACACCATTTGGATCGCGCCAGCCGGTTCCTCACGGCGCTGGTTCAGGGTGCGGAGTCGTTGAGAAGCGCTAAGTCGATTCTGCTGTTAGTGTTATATACGATTCTCGATTGGGCGTTGATCGCCGTCTGTTATTATTGCGTGGCGGGGGCTTACGGCGCCGAAGTGCATTTGACCTTTTCCGATGTCTTGGTTTTTCTTGGGTTTGCATCCTTCGGAGCAGCGGTGCAGATTCCAGGCATTGGCGGTGGTGTGCAAGTCGTTTCAGTCGTGATACTTACTAAGATTTTTGGACTCTCCGTGGAGCTCGCTACCAGCATGGCGGTGCTCCTCTGGCTGGTCTCCTTCGTCTCTGTGGTGCCGTTTGGCTTGGCGCTCGCGCTGCATGAAGGACTGAGCTGGGGGAAGTTGAAGGAGTTGGAGCGGGAGGCGAAGCCTTGAACTGCCCGTTCTGTGGCCACTTACACGACCGGGTAGTGGATTCGCGGGAAAGCAAAGAGGGCGACGCCATCCGCCGGCGTCGGCAATGTCTCGCATGTGAAAGAAGATTCACTACTTACGAGCGAATCGACGAAGTCCCGTATATGGTCATCAAAAAGGACGGCCGGCGCGAAAAGTTCGACCGCCAGAAGGTGCTAGCCGGGCTGCTGAAGGCCTGCGAGAAAAGACCCATCAGCATGTCGCGGCTGTCCGAACTCGTGAACCAGGTCGAATCCAAGGTCATCGATTCGCCCGATCGCGAGATTCCAACCACAGAGATCGGGGAGATCCTGATGGTTGGGCTGCGTGAATTGGACAAGATCGCTTATGTCCGGTTTGCGTCAGTTTATCGCGATTTCCAGGACGAGGAGGCATTTTTCAACGAGCTGAAAAACCTGATGCGGCAAAAAGGATCATAACACCTCTAGTTTGTGGTGTCCTCCATTAATTGGTAACCAAAATCGTTCTGAAACATCATTAACTATGGGACTTAACTTCTGGACCAATACGTGTTATCATCATCTGACCGGGTAAGTTCTGGTTGGCTCCCCGCGATTGTCGTTGGGTTGAACGTTAGGCAGTCTTCAAACTTGTACCCCACAGAAAAACATGTTCGTAACTCTGGTTTCCTGCGGGGAAGGTGAGTCCGAGTGGACCATTTTGACGATCATTTTCTAAACGATACCCCGCTGGGCATCAATTTCGACGAGGAAGCGAAATTCTTCGATCCGGAAGCGGCCCAGGAGGACTTTCTCCATCCGCAACCGGTTGTCGAGGAATCCATTTACACCGACGACCCGGTACGCGTGTATCTGCGCGAAATGGGCGCGGTACCGCTGCTGACCCGCGAGGGTGAAGTGGACCTGGCGCGGCGGATGGAACGCGGTAAGCTGCGGATGCAGAAAGCGATAAGCCGCTCCGCACTGGTGCAACTGGTGGTTGTGGAACTCGCCGAGCAGTTGAAAAAGGGCACCGAGGAACTCGACAATTTGGTGGACTTGGGCGACCTGGAGGAAGGCACGCTCGCGGACACGCAGCGGCGCAATCAAATCAAGCAACAGTTTGCCGATGTCATTGTGCTGCATAAGAAGCTGCTGCAATTCCAGGAAAAACTGGAAGCTACGGGGCTCAGCAACAAGCGGGCGCGCCGGCGGCTGTGCTCCAAGCTGAACCGGGCGAAGGTGGAGACCTCACTGGCCATCCGCCGCATCCCGTTTTTGCTGGGCAAGTGGAAGGAGTTCTCGAAAGAGATCGATCGCGCGGTCGAAGAACTGACGCACCTGGAGCGGGAGTTGCAAAAGCTCGAGACCCGCGCGGGGGTGGCAGCGCAGAACCGCGCCCGCGAACTGAAGCGCGAGATCCGCAAGCGTGAGGCGGCGGCGGGCGCTCCGCTGAGCGACCTGAAGCACACGCTGAACGTGATCCGCCACGGCGAACAGGAAGCCGAGCGGGCGAAGAAAGACCTGGTGGAAGCGAACCTGCGGCTGGTGGTGTCGGTGGCCAAGAAGTACGTCAACCGCGGGCTGCACCTGCTGGATCTGATTCAGGAAGGCAACATCGGGCTGATGCGCGCGGCCGACAAGTTCGAATACCGGCGCGGATACAAATTTTCGACCTATGCGACGTGGTGGATTCGCCAGGCGATTACCCGCGCCATCGCCGATCAATCCCGAACCATTCGCATTCCCGTGCACATGAACGAGAGCATGAACAAGTTTCTGCGTGCTTCTCGTGAGCTGGAAAAAGAACTTGGCCGCACGCCGACCAACGATGAGATTGGACGTCGTATGGACATTCCCGTGGAGAAAGTGCAGAAGCTCAAGACGATTTCACGCGACCCGGTTTCGCTCGAAACCCCGGTGGGCCGCGATGGCGAATCGGCGCTTGGCGATCTGATCGAAGACCGCTGGGTGGGATCACCGGTGGATGCCGTGATTGAGGGCAACGTGCGCGACGAGACCGCGGGCATTCTGAAGACCCTTTCGCCGAAAGAAGAGAAAGTCATCCGGCTGCGGTTCGGCATCGGCTGCGAGCGCGAGCACACGCTCGAAGAGATCGGCCAGGAGTTCGACGTCACGCGCGAGCGCATCCGCCAGATCGAAGCCAAAGCCCTGCGCCAACTCCGCGCCCCCGAGCGTGCCCGGCGCCTGCGCGCCCTGATGGCGGCGCGGTAAAGCAGAGAAACCACCCGTTACCAGTTCACTTTCCCGCTGCGCCGTCATCCTCGCGATTCGCCAACTTCTGCTCTTTCGCCAGCAGCGCCTCCAGTGCCGGGTGCGGGAAAAGCTTTCCGTTGAGCACGACCGCTTGAATGGCACGGGTATTATGAATGTCGGCGAGCGGGTCCTTGTCGAGTAGAACAAGATCGGCGATCTTTCCGGCCTCAATTGTTCCGCGGCGGTCGAGCTGCCCCATAAACTGGGCCGCATTGCGCGTGGCGGCCTGAAGAGCGGCAAGAGGAGGCAGCCCGGCGTCCACCAGCAGCGCGAGTTCGTTATGGATGCCAAAACCGGGAAAGCATTGCGGATTCAGGGCGTCGGTGCCGGCGAGAATCGGGACACCCGCCCGGTACATGAGCCCCACAATCTTCATCGATTCGGCGAATTCCGCCTTTTTCAGTTTGACCGTCCAGGCAAGGGCCTCGGGAGGAAAATTCTTGTAATAGCCGATTTCCCACTGCGTCCGAAGTGGTTTGCTCAGGTACTGCAATCGAGGATCATCCGCGGGCAAAGGTTCGGCCGACTGCGCTTGTAGCACGGTGAGAGTCGGACACTGCCAGGTTCCGTTCCTCACAAACCGGGCGAATAGCGCCTGGGCGGTGGCCTCGTCGTAGGTTTCGATGATCCGCAGGTAGAGGGCGGTCATGCTTTTCCCGCTCTCCATCTTTTGAGACATCGTTGCATCCGGCGCCAGGAACACTGCCTCCAGCCTCCGCAATTCGGCACTGATCGCCGCCTGTTCCTTGGAGCAGCCAAGAGCCACGCGGGTCAGATGCTCGATGCTCTTCTGGCCGGCATCGGATACTTCCATGGCAGTGAGCGATTCCGGCACATGTCCTTCGAATGGGATTCCGCGCTTCTTGGCCTCGCCGGCGATCGCAAAGTAAGCGCTGCGGGATAACTTGTCATAGACCTTGATGAAGTCCGCGCCGCGCTGTTGCTGCTGGTCCACCACTTCGCGCGCCTGCGCCTCATCGTTGACGACAATGGAAGTGGGCCAGTAGGGATTCGGGCCATCAACCACGGGACTGCCCAAGTAGATGGCCGGCGATGGATCCTGGCTGGAGACTTGCGTCGCACGCCAGGCACGGGCATCGGGCGGACCAAACATGTCACGGACGCCAAGCACTCCGTTGGCCAGAAACAGAAGGTGAGTCCAGGCGGCGGCGTCATCCGCCGTGCCGTGCGCATGCATATCCCACAAGCCGGGGATCAGGAACTTGCCGGCGCCGTCGACCACTACGGCGTCCTTGGGGACATGCACCTTCTTCCAGGGGCTCACGGCGGCGATATGATCGCCATCGACGACCACGGTCATATCCGGCGCGGGGCGTCGTCCGGTCGCGTCGATCACTGTGACGCGTTGGATCACGAGCGATTGACACCAACCGCAAGCGCCGTACAGAGCGAGCAGAAGAGCGCTCCGCCAGCGGAACTGCAGCCGCGAAGCCGGTATTCGAGTGATTTCCATTTCATCCATTTCGGGCCAGTATAGCCTTCGCCTTCCTGATCGCGCCAATCTGGCCGATGACGGCGCGGTCAGGTTGCAAAAATCAGGGCGCGGTGCAAGCGGCTCTCGTCCCTTGATTGCGTTAGACTACCTTACTATGCGTCTTCACGCCAGGCTGAGCCTGTTTCTGTTCGCCTTCGTCAGTCTTCCCCTGACTTCGGCAACCATCAAGCCCGAGTCGGTGGGATTCTCCGAGGAACGCCTCTCTCGAATCCACGACGCGATCGAACGCCACATCGACGCACATGACTTCTCCGGCGCCGTCACCCTGGTCGCACGCAAAGGGCAGATCGCCTGGTTCGACGCACAGGGCCTCATGGACGTCGAAGCGAACAAACCCATGCAGAAGGGTGCCACCTTTCGCGTCTTTTCCATGTCCAAGCCCATCTGCGGCGCCGCTATCCTGATGCTGCTCGAAGAAGGCAAGGTGCGCCTCAATGATCCCGTCTCGAAATTCATACCGGAGTTCAAAGGATCGAAGGTCGCCGTCATTCAGGATCGCCCCGCCAATACACCCGCGTCCGATCCGCCGAAATACTACACCATCCCGGCCGCACGTGAAATCACCATTCAGGACTTGCTGACGCACGTGTCCGGACTCGCCAGCGGCGGAGAGGCCAGCAAACACGAATTGCCAGGCTTGATCGATATGGTGGGCAGCCGGACACTGGCCGATATGATGCCGAAGTTCGCGGCTTCTTCACTCGATTTCCAGCCGGGGTCGCGCTGGACCTACAGCCCGCTGGCCGGATTCGACACCCTCGGCCGTGTCGTTGAAGTTGTGTCCGGCATGAGCTTCGATCAGTTCCTGAAACAGCGCATCTTCACGCCGCTTGGCATGAAGACCACGGGTTTCCATCCGGGCGATGATCGCTGGTCGAGTGTTGTGACAGCCTATCACCGCGCCGACGGCACGCTGACGAAGACAGAGAACCCGAACCGCCTCCAAAGCAAGACCTACTTCTCGGGCGCGGGCGGTCTGGTCTCGACCGCTGAAGAGTACGCGCAATTCGCGCTCATGCTCTCGGCCGGCGGTGAGTGGAACGGCAAGCGGTTACTGAGCCCGAAGACCGTGGAGCTGATGTCTTCCGTGTTCCTGCCCGATACATTTCCGGGGCGCTCGCCGGGCCGAAGCTGGGGACTCAGCGTGGAAGTGGTCAGCGATCCCATTGCCGCGGGCCGCCGTGTTTCCAAGGGCAGCTTCGGGTGGGACGGCGCCTACGGCACTCACTTCTGGGTCGACCCGAACGAAAAACTGATCGGAGTGATGATGATCCAAACCGACAACCCGGACCACCAGGCGGACCGGGATTTCGAAAACGCCGTCATGCAGGCAATCGTCGAGTAGGCTCCATTTCACATTCACCAGGCTGAACCGACTGCTGGGCCGGACGGCCCACTTCAGGGCGTAACCGGCGCCCGCGGGAAGTCCTGCCAGACGTATTCGAGCGCTTCGGGTAGGGTTTGCTCCTTCATGGCCCGGTCGCAATGTCCCGCGTTTTTCACAAACAGAAATTGGTATGTGTAACCTTTCGCCGCCAGGACCTTGGCCATGTTCTCGTTGGCCACAACCCAGTCGTGCATGTTATCGCGCATGATGTTGGGATTGTAGAGATCACGGTCGCCCACCTCCATCCAGATCCGGATCGGCTTGTTCGGAGAATCGGGGATCAGGGATTCATGAAATCCCCACGCGCCGTGCGGAGTTTCCGGGTTCGGCGGCCACTGCTGATTTACGAACGTGCCGGAGTAACTGAGGACGCGATGGTACAGATCGGGACGATACCAGGCCATGATCATCGCGGCCGCCGCTCCGGAGCTGCATCCCATGGTGGCGCGCGCGTTCGGATCGCGGGTCAGCTTGACGTTGTATTGTTTTTCCACCAGGGGCAGCAGCTCGGTCTCAACGAAGTCGGCGTAGCGGCCCGACATTGTGTCGTATTCCAGGCCGCGCTCGCTACCCTGCGCGTCGCCGCTGCCGTTTCCAACAGAAATCGCGATCATCGCCGGCACGCGATGCTGCGCGATCAGGTTGTCGAGCGCGGCGAACAGCAACGGGTCGGGTCCATCCGCGCCGACGATAAATGGCGCGACCGTTCCCGGCACATATTGCTTTGGAACATAGACGGCGACCTTGCGCGTGTATGGCGCCGGGTGACTCGTGGTTACCACCAGTTTCGCTGGATCGTTCGGGTCCGACGTGCCGAATGTGCCCGGGTCGCGGGCGATTCCAGGGTATAGTTTGCTGTCTTTGGACTCAATCGTGAAGTTGTAAATCGTACCCTCAGGCACGGCTTCATTGCGCGACATTTCCGGCGCGGGCGCGTGGGTCGGGCCAATGATGAAATTTCCATTCGCTGTGGGTGAAGGCAGAGTGGCGTCGGAAAGCTCGGTCGCTTGAACGTAACCGGGCGTGTGCGGGTCGCGAGTAGGCGGCGTGGGTCGCGCGGCTTTCGGTGCGGCAGGCTGAGCCGACAGCAATGAGAGGAAACACAGAGGTGTGAGGAACAGGTTTGATAGGCGGAGCACAGACCGATTCTACCCCGCGACCGGCCGTTCGGGAGCTCCGTTCCAATGGCAAGATCCGATTGTTTGGCCGCTAAGCGATCACGGGGCCGGATTCCCCCTGATCGAGCGCGTGAGCGTGGCGCCATAGCAACTGGAAGCGGTCCAGAAAGAGGTATACGACCGGCGTGGTATAGAGTGTCAGCAACTGGCTCACCGCCAAACCGCCAATGATGGTGATTCCGAGCGGCCGCCGCAGCTCCGAGCCGACTCCCGATCCGAGCGCGAGGGGCATTGCGCCCAGCAGTGCCGCCATCGTAGTCATCAAAATCGGGCGGAAACGGAGCAAGCAGGCCTCGTAGATCGCGTCATGGGAGTTCTTGTGCTCCTCGCGCTCGACAACGATCGCAAAATCGATCATCAGAATCGCGTTTTTCTTCACGATGCCGATCAGCAGGATGATCCCGATCATGGCAATGACGCTGAGATCCAAGCCGCAGATCTGGAGCGCCAGAAGGGCGCCGACTCCTGCCGAGGGCAGAGTGGACAGAATCGTGATGGGGTGAATATAGCTTTCGTACAGAATGCCGAGAACGATGTACACGGCCGCGAGCGCAGCGGCGATGAGTAACGGCTCGTCGGTCAATGCATCCTGGTAGGCGCGCGCTGTTCCGGCGAATGCGGTATGGATGCTCGGCGGCACACCGACCTTGAGAGCGGCGGTCTCAATGGCGTCCACAGCATCTCCCAGGGCCACTCCGGGCGACAGATTGAATGAGATGGTGACGGCCGGGAACAAGCCCTGGTGATTGATGGCTAAAGGCGCCGTGCTCGAGGCGTAGTGGGCAATCGCACTCAGAGGGACTTCTTTGCCATCCGGGGCACGCACATAAAGCTGGCGCAGAATTTGCGGATTCTGAAGAAACGGGGAAGCCGCCTCCATCACCACGTGGTACTGGTTCAAAGAGGTGTACATGGTCGACACCTGGCGCTGGCCGAACGCGTCGTACAGCACGTTGTCGATCAACTGCGGCGAAATGCCGAAACGCGCCGCCGTTGGGCGATCGTAGTCGACCATCGCCTCCAAGCCATTGTTCTGCTGGTCCGAGTTCACATCCGTGAGGATCGGAATGTGACGCAGAGCCTGCAACATAGGCGGCCCATAAGCCATCAGATCGTTGAGATTCTGGCTTTCCAGAGTGAACTGGTAAAGTGCCGCACTGCTGCGTCCCCCAATGCGGAGGTCCTGCGTGGCTTGCAGATAAAGCGTGGCGCCGGTCACAGCCGCCAGTTTTGGACGCAGGCGGGCAATGATGTAGTCCGCCGTGATTTTGCGCTCCGCGAGGGGTTTCAAGGTGATGTAAAGCCGGCCGGTGTTGGTGGTGATGCCGCCGCCGCCGGTTCCGCCGGTGAACCCGTTCACGATGTAGACCGCCGGGTCCTGCTGCACAATATTGCTGATTCGCCTCAGCATTCCATTCATGGCCTGATACGACGTGTCCTGGTCGGCCACGATCTGTCCTGTGAGGCGGCCACCATCCTGCTCGGGAAAGAATCCCTTGGGCGTGCGATAGAACAGATAGACGTTTAAGGCAATGGTCGCCAACCACACCGCAAGGGTGATGGCGGGATGACGCAAGACGTGGGCGAGCGTCCGTCCGTACAGGGAGACAATCCAGTTGAACACGCGCTCGTTGGCGCGATAGAGCCGGCCATGCCGGGTCTCCTGCCGCAGCATGTGGGCGCACATCATGGGCGTTGTGGTGAGCGATACCGCCAGCGAGACGCCGATGGCTACCGACAGGGTCACCGCGAATTCCCGGAAGAGCCGGCCCACGATACCGCCCATCATCAGAATGGGAATGAACACGGCCACGAGCGACGTACTCATGCTGAGGACGGTAAATCCGATCTCGCGCGCACCGCGCAGCGCTGCCGCCATCTGGTGCATCCCCTGCTCCATGTAACGCGAAATATTCTCGATCACCACGATGGCGTCATCCACCACGAAGCCGGTGGAGATGGTTAACGCCATCAGCGACAGGTTATCGATGCTGTAGCCGAACAGGTACATGACTCCAAACGTCCCGACCAAAGATACCGGCACGGCCACGGTCGGGATGATGGTGGTTCGAACGCTTCGCAGGAACGCGAAGACCACCAGGATGACCAGTAACACGGAAATCATCAGGCTCAGCTCGACGTCATGCACCGAAGCCCGGATGGTGACGGTCTGGTCCAGACTCACGGTCATGTCGATGGCTTGCGGGATATCCGCCTTTAGCTCGGGCATGACCTTGCGGATGCGATCCACGGTGTCGATGATGTTGGCTCCGGGCTGGCGGAAGATGACTACCAGCACGGAAGGCTTGCCGTTGGCATAGCCGGAGTTGCGCAAGTCCTCCACCGAATCCACGGCATCACCCACGTCGGAAATGGTGACTGCCGCGCCATTGCGGTAAGCGACCACTAAGGGCTTATATTGGACGGCTTTGAAAATCTGGTCGTTGGAGGCCAATTCCCACATGCGATGACCGTTGGAAAAGTGTCCTTTCGGTGCATTGGCATTTGCGGCCGAGATGGCGGCCCGCACATCCTCCAGCCCGATCCCGTATTTGTTGAGCCGCAACGGGTTCAGCTCGACGCGGACACCCGGCAGCGAGCTGCCGCCCACGTACACCTGCCCCACGCCCTTCACCTGCGCTAGCTTCTGCGCCATGATCGTGTATGCCGCATCGTACATTTGCCCTTTGTCCAGCACGTTGGAGGTCAACGAGAGCATGAAGATCGGGGCGTCGGCCGGGTTCACTTTCCGGTACGAGGGATTGCTGGGAAGATTGGTGGGCAGGTAGCCGCGGGCCGCGTTGATCGCGGCTTCGACATCGCGTGCGGCGGCGTCGATATTGCGGTTCAGATCAAACTGGAGCGTTACCGAGCTGACGCCAAGAGTACTGGTGGAGGTCATCTCCGTCACCGCGGCAATACGGCCGAATTGCCGCTCCAAAGGTGCAGCCACCGATGACGCCATGGTTTCCGGGCTCGCGCCGGGCAGAGTAGCGGTTACCGAGATGGTCGGAAAGTCCACCTGAGGCAACGGCGATACCGGAAGCAGGCGGAACGCAATCGCGCCCGAGAGGGCCACAGCAAGGGTCAGTAAAGTGGTGGCTACCGGCCTACCGATGAACGGCCGGGAGATGTTCATAACTCGGACCGCGTCAGGTTTGGCTGCGGTCTTGGAGCGGAATCAATTCCGGGCCTTTGTCGGGTCGGCATCGGACTTGGCAAGCTAATTAAAAGTCAGATACTTAACTGTATTCTATCGTATCACGATATTACCACGCCGGCTCCTGAACTACCTTTCTGTAACCGGGTAACGGGACGCGAGTATAGATCAGAAGGCCCGTCGTAAACGGAGGGTGGCATGGATACCTGGGTTCGCGAACTGCGCTATGGCTGGCGGACGCTGACGAGGTCTCGCGGATTTGCAGCCATCGCCGCATTGACGCTGGCGCTTGGCATCGGCGCATCCACGGCAATTTTCTCCGTGGTGGACGCAGTTCTGCTGCGTTCGCTCCCCTACCCGGATCCGGGAAAGATCGTGCGTTTGTGGGAGCTGACCCCGGCCGGTCACCGGCTCCAGTTGGCGGACCTCTGGCCATCGGCATGGCTGCATCGTTCGCCACGACGCGGCTGTTGACGAGCCTGCTGTTCGGAGTGAGCCCCACCGACCCCATCACATTCGCTGCCGTGGCGACGCTTCTCTGCCTGATCGCGCTCGCCGCCCCGTATATTCCGGCGCGCCGCGCCATACAGCTTGATCCCAATAGCGCGCTGCGCTACGAATGAGTCTCGCGCTTGCTGGCGTCAGACGCGGAGCGCGGCCATGGGGTCGATCCGGGCGGCGCGGCGCGCCGGAATGTAGGTCGCAAGGAGCGCTACCACAAGGAAGAGCAGCGCAACGGCCGCGAAGGTTACGGGATCGACAGGGCTGACGTGGAACAGGACGCTGGTCATGACGCGCGTTAAGGCAAAGGCGCCCGCGAGGCCGGCGGCGATTCCCGACAACGCCAGAAGCAACCCTTGCCCCATCACCAGCCAGAGTATGTCGCCGTGCTGGGCGCCAAGGGCCCGCCGAATTCCCAACTCCTGAG
>JASHOO010000753.1 GCA_030041035.1 Bryobacteraceae bacterium
ACCAAACCAATGGTGAAGGTCAACTGCGTTGTGGGCGGGACACGGCCGACGAGCGGCGCAACAATCATCGCCGGAGTGATATGACCTTTTAACTGTTGACGAGGCGCATCGTTAGCTGCGGGTTGTACCGTATCGGATTGCGTCCGTGCGGCAGGTACAAGACAAAAGCGCGGCCGCCAGGGCCACAATCGGAATGCCCGTTCGGGGAAACAATTTCGCAGGCTCGGCATTAGTTGTTCGTTGAGTGAGCGACATAGTTTACTCTCCGATCACTAATGCGGAAAACAGCCGAAGAAGTTCTAATATTTCCTGAGTTTTTTTAAATTACGCGAAAAGCACGCCGTGAAACGCGGCAGTCATTTCCGTCACGTAGTAAAAGGAACGAATCAATGTATTCTGCGGCCCCCTCCTGAATCGGCCTGGCGTTTCTTCATGGCAACTTCCAGGACTCGTCGAACAGGCCCGCGTACGCGGCTTCGGGGTCGTCAGAGCCGAGCTGTACCTTGAAAATCGCAAAGTCCCCGTAACGGGGAGTGGGGAAATCTCCGGCCCAGTCCGCCCAAGCGGCAGTCAAGCCGCTGTTAATCACGACGTAATGGTTTGGACTTAGCGGATTTGCATAGATTAACGCCGGCACCGACTCTGCGGCCGGAAAGCTTTTGCGGCCCATCGTGACGGTTTCTTTGGTCCAGTGCAGCGGCGGCAGTTTACCGTTCAGTTTGGCGATCCAGCGATTGCTGCCAGGATCGCCGAATAGTACCACGTGATACCTCGTGAAATCTTCGGCTGTGACGTCCTTGTCGTCTTGGATGCGAATGTGCCCGCGATAAGCCAGCGTGTACTGGCGGTCGAACCGCTGGAGAATTCGCAGAGCCTGATCATTCACCGCTGCGTTCCACGGGGTGCCGGTGGGACGAACCACCAGAAACGGCTCCAGGAATGCGTCGTCGATGGGACCTTGCAGCCCGTGCTTCTTGCGCGGTCCCTTTTCGCGGCTGCTCGCCAGTTTCCAGTGCTCGTTCACCTTCTCAAAGGTCATCTGGGGCGCCGGCTTTGCTCGCAGTTTCTGTCTGTCGATAGTCACGGACGTAGCCCCGTCGGTTTGCGTGAGAACTAGTCGCGAGACATTCCGCGTGGTGATGTCGTATTGGCTGTGGTCAGCCGAACGCTTGGCGTCCACTTCAGTCCGTTCGTAGTGCTTCTCAAGGCCATCCACTGTGACCCAATAATCACGGTTGTATCGTGTCGTATAGGTCACGAAGCGAATGTGGTCCGGCGTTTGGCGTCCCATCTTGATGCGCTCATACAGGAAGGCATTCAGCGTTTTGCGGCACTCCGGATGCATGTCGTGGCCTGTTTTCGGTCCGATCAGAAACAGAATCGCCGGCGCATTGGTCGCCTTGAGAGAAAAAGGATCCCCCTCGAATTGGATCCCCTCTTTGATCATTTCTTCCTTGGCACTGTTGTGTTTTATAAGACTGCGGTCGTTTTCACCGACGTAAGAGGCGAACGGAATGTCGTACGCATTGAGCGCCCATTCGTACATGTTGTCGAAGATCTTGCACATGGCCTGCTGGTAGGGGGGAAGGGTATCGAGGATCGGGATTCGATGCGACGTGTTGTCGCCAGCGCCGACTTCTACCGCGGCCCACAGGTCCGGGAAATGTAACGAAGTGTGCCAGACACCCGCACCACCCATGGAAAAACCACGTAGCGTCACTCGTTCCGGATCAATCTTGTAAGCTTTCTCGGCGAACGCCATCGCCTCGAAAACATCCGCTTCGCCTGGCCAGTGATACGTATTCTTGCCGCGCCCGAATAAATCGATCTGCACCGTGCCGGGAAGATAATCGATTTCGGCCCCATCCCACGAGTTGAGCGTCTCGACTTCATAGAGACGCGTAAAGCGGCCGTGTTGGGCGACATCCATCGGAAACGCTCGTACGCCGTCATAATCGTCGGGAACAGTCACCCGAACTGGTTGTACCGAACCATCCAGCGCGGACTGGAAGCCGCGCACCACGCGGCCCTTCTGGCTTGTCCACGGCGATCTCCCTTCTTTCAACTCCGCTGCTCGTTCCAGGCCTTTATCCAGAACGCTGAGCGTGTCCGCCACCGATTGGGGGCGAAAGAACTCCTCGGGATATGACAGCTTCCAACGCGCTGCCTCCGCATAGATCTCGACATCAGCCAGCAAGCCGTCATCTGCTCTTGCGGCCCGAAGCTGGTGAATCATGCCGTCGAGCTGGTTGAGCTTTGCCTGGATTTGTTGTTTCTCTTCGTCCGTCGGCCGGTAGGGTGGCGCTGCCGGGTGAAAGCGAGTCCACGGCAAGTTCTCGGGCGGCCTTCCTTTTGGAGCGGCGGGAGCCTGGGATGAATTGCCGGGCGCAGTTTGTGAAGGCGCCGCTACCGTGGCCAGCAGGACAACAGTAACCCTGAATAAGAAGCCGATGATCCAGCTGTTCATTACTTATCTCCAAAAGAGATGCCCATAAGGTATATCATGGCCGGCGATCGATTGATGCGAAATGCCGACCGGGAAGGCAGATTTCCTTGGCCTGATCATTGAACCGGTGGCCCGTTCGATCTGCACCATTCATTGGCGGCTGGCTTTGGCGGTGATAATATCGACACCTATGATCTTCTGGCGGGGTCGCTCTCGCGTCCGGGTGACGGCGGCCACTACTGTCATCCTGATGGTCGGTCTTGTTCACGAGGCCTGGTGCGCCCCGGGCGGCGATCCCACACCTACCGGACTTGCGGCGATTCACGTTCCGCAAGGCTTTCGAGTCGAGAAGGTCGCCGGGGCAAATCTGCTCTCCTATCCCATGATGGGCACCATCGACGAGCGGGGACGTCTGTTCATCTGCGAATCTTCCGGCAATACCTTGACCACGGACCAGATGGCCGCCAAGCCGGATTACGTCATTCGCATGCTCGAGGACACCAATGGCGATGGCATTTACGATCGCAGTACCATCTTCGCCGACAAGCTGACGCTCCCCGCGGGCGTAGTCTGGTATCGCGGAGCGCTCTACGTCGCCTCGCCTCCGGATCTCATCCGGCTGGAGGATACTGACGGCAATGGAGTTGCCGACAAGCGCGAAGTGATCGTGCATGGATGGCACCTTTCGTCGAACGCAGCCAGTTTGCATGGCCCATTCTTCGGCCCTGACGGTTGGCTCTATCTGACCGACGGCCGCCACGGATTCGACATTCAAACCAAGGACGGGCGCGAGTTTCATGGCGAGGCCTCGCGAATCTGGAGGGTACGGCCCGATGGAACGGGACTGGAGTGGGTCGCCGGGGGGGGATTTGACAATCCGGTGGAGTTGGTTTTTCTGCCGACGGGCGAAACCTTCGGCACCATGACCTATTTTCAGGATCCGCGCGACGGCCAGCGCGATGCCCTGATGCATTGGGTCTGGGGTGGATGTTACCCCAAACCCTATCCGGTGACCAAGGAGTTCAAACAGACCGGCGATCTCATGCCGGTGATGACCAAGTTCGCCCGCATTGCGCCCGCTGGTTTGCTGTGCTATCGCAGCCCCAGTTTCGGCCCGGCGTATCAGGGCAATCTGTTCAGCGCGCAGTTCAATCCGCACCGCGTGCAGCGGCATATTCTCTATCGGGATGGTGCGACCTTCCGTACGGTGGATTCGGATTTTCTGACCTCGGTGGATCCGGACTTCCACCCGACCGACGTCATGGAAGACGCCGACGGCAGCCTGCTCGTTCTCGATACCGGCGCCTGGTTCATCCATGGTTGTCCCCTTTCACGTGTCGCCAAGCCGGAAATCAAAGGCAGCATCTATCGTGTACGCAGGATCGGCGCGCCGCCCGTGCATGACGCTCGCGGAGAGAGTTTGCAAATGGCTGAGAAAACTCCCGCCGATCTGGTGCATTATCTGAACGACACCCGTCCGTTCGTGCGCGACCGCGCACAGGAACTTTTGGTATTGGCCGGGGAACCGGCTGTGGATGCGCTGATTCAATTTCGTGCGCACGCCCAATCGCTCGACGCCCGGGCCATGGCGGTGTGGGCGCTCTATCGGATCGGGACATCACGCGCGCAGGAAGGCGTCCGCGCCGCACTCGATGACGCCAATTTTCACGTGCGCGTGGCGGCTGCGCGGGCCGCCGGTATGGCGCGGGACCCGCAAGCCGTAGCCCGTTTGATGGAGATGGCGAGCCACGATCAACCCGCGGCCCGCAGGCAGGCGGCCACTGCGCTGGGGCAGATTGGCGATGTGCAAGCGGTTCCGTCCCTGCTGGCTGCCGCGGCGCACGCGGAAGACCGTTTTAACGAACACTCGGTGACGTATGCGCTGATCGAACTGAAAACGCCCGGGCCCGCGGTCGAAGCTCTGAAAAGCCCCAATCCCAAGATTCGAAAAACCGCGTTGATCGCGCTCGATCAAATGGACAATTCTCCACTCACGGCGCAACAGCTTGCGCCGCTTCTCAGCGATGAGGATAAGGATCTGCGTAAAGCGGCATTGTGGGTTGCGGCGCACCATCCGGATTGGTCGGGATCGGTGCTGGCGTTTCTCGAAACCCGCATGCGGTCTCCTGGTTTCCCAGGGGCTGAATCTGCGCCAGTGCGGGACGCTTTGCTTTCGTTCTGCTCTGATCCCGCGGTGCAGAAGACAGTAGCCGGTTTGCTTGGCGAAGCCGGCGGTACCGCACGGCGCGATCTGTTCCTTCTCGATACCATCGATCATTGCCAGTTGAGCGAGTTTCCGGAGGTGTGGACGGAGCGAATTGGCGATTTGTTGGACCACTCCGTCCCGGCGGTGCGGCTCCGCGCTCTCAACCTCGTGCGCACCATGCAGATCACCGGACTCGACAATCACCTGGAAAAAATTGCAGGGAGCGAGAATTCGCCCGTTGAATTGCGGACAACGGCGCTGGCGATTTTGGTCAGAAAACGACCGGGCCTCGATGACCCGGCGCTACAGTTCTTATTCAGATTGCTGGACAAGAACCATGACGCTGCCACGCGGCTAGCCGCAGCCCAGGTGCTTGGGAATGCGGGACTTGCCGACGCGCAACTGCTGAAGCTGGCCAATGGGTATTTGCCGCATGCCGATGCCCTCATCCTGCCCCGGCTGCTGGACGCGTTCCGTAGTTCCACGAGCGACGACGCGGGCCACGCCATGGTCAGTGCGCTGCTGAAATCCCGAGTGACCATCGGGGAGCCGGACGCCAAACGTCTGGCGGAGATCCTGGATAAGTATCCCGAGGATGTACGCCGCGCCGCAAACCCCCTGCTCGCCAGGCTGCAAGAACTACAAAAGGCCCGTATCGAAAGGTTGCGTCAGCTTATGCCGCTGCTGAGCGCGGGCGGCGATATAGGCCGCGGCCGGCGCATTTTCTTCGGTGAGAAGGTCGGTTGCTACCATTGCCACACGGTCGGCAATCAGGGAGGGCATGTGGGCCCGGATCTCACCGCGGTTGGGGCCATCCGTTCCGGCCACGACATTCTCGAAGCTATCGTATTTCCCAGCGCCAGCTTTGTTCCGGGATTTGAGATTTACAACGTCGAAACTAAAACCGACATTTACTCCGGGGTGCGCGGCGAAGACACTCCCGAGGCCATCACTCTGGTCACCGGTCCGAATGCCGAGATCCGCATTCCAAGAAAACAAATCGTCTCCATCAAGCCGTCAAATGTCTCCTTGATGCCGGAAGGGCTGGACGAAAGCCTCACACGCGCCGAGTTCATCGATTTACTGGCTTTCTTACAGTCGCAAAAATCGCGTGAGACGGCGCAATTGCGGCCGGCGGAGGCGCATTAACACCTTATGATGATTCTGATTCTTTTGCTTTTGTGGGCGCCGTTTGCTGCGGCCGCCAACCCTAAGCTTGGACCCAAGATCAAGCTCTTTAACGGGAAGAATCTGGATGGGTTCTACACGTTTCTTGAAAAACATGGAAAAAACAATGATCCCGACCATGTTTTTCAAGTCGAGAAGGGCGTTGTACACGTTTCCGGGGCGGAATTCGGCTACTTCATTACCCAGAAGGAGTACGAAAACTACTATTTGCACGTCGTTTTTCGCTGGGGCGAGCAGACGCACGATCCGCGCGCAGGCAAAGCGCGCGACAGCGGCGTGCTCTTTCACGTGAATGGTGAGGATAAAGTCTGGCCTCATTCCATCGAGTTTCAAATGATCGAAGGCGGCACCGGTGACATCATTCTGGTTGGCAGCACGCAGCTGACAGTCAAGAACGAAACCAAGGACAAAGGCCGTTTCGACCGCTTCGGCAAGGGTCCCTGGAAAGACGTCGCCGGTTATCGCGATCCGCAGGGCGAAGTCGAGAAGCCCCACGGACAATGGAACTGTCTGGAACTGTGGGCCGTCGGCGACACCATCCGTTACTATGTCAACCACAAGCTGGTGAACGAAGGCTCGGGCTCTTCGCTGACCAAAGGCCGCATCCTGTTCCAGTCGGAAGGCGCCGAGGTTTATTTCAAGACCATGGAGTTGCGGCCTGTACTCAGCAAATCGAATTAGCGACTGAACGGATTCACCGTGATCCCCTTTGCATTACTTCTGGCGGCGAGCTGGAACGCGCCAGGCATTCCGAGGACGTGGAAACAATCCGACGTCGCTAGTCTGGAAGTGCCGTTGGCGAATCCAGGATTTTCACCCGCCCACGTTTCGGAACAAGACTACTACTGGATACCGGTTCGCATCATATATAAGAGCTATCCCGTTTATGCGCCCGATCGGGAACCTTCAGGTTACATGGATTGGCTCCGGCGCCAGGAACCCGAGATCGCTTTCGATCCAAACAGATTGAAGACACACAAGGATTGGGTGAGCGCCGGGGCTCTCGTATTCAACGCGCCCACCTCGTATGGGCCCGTATTCTTTGGTGCCGCAGAGGTGCGTGACGCCGAATTTTACCGCCGCTCCGGGATGCCTGTCGCGAGTGACGGTACTGTCCCGTTCGCTCGCTGGGTCATCCGGCGAAAGGGTGAGCTAGAGCTGGGCACCATGGGCTGCAATACCTGCCACACACGTGTGCTTGCGAATGGAACCGTGGTGCCCGGTGCGCAAGGGAATAATCCTGGCGATCGCGAAGGCGCCCTGATGCTCCGCCGGGCCGCGCAATTCGGCGACCCAGCCAAAGTTCTGGCGAGGATTCGCATGTTCGCCCGCCAGTTCGAAATGCCCTGGCTGGGAGATGATCCAAACCGTCGCGCGCAGACGATGTCGTTGGACGATTTAATTGCTGCAGGCGAGGCGATTCCTCCCGGCGTAACGGCGCGCAGTAACACCAGCATCTTTCTGCCGCCGCAGATTCCTGATCTGATTGGAGTGGAACACCGGCACTACTTGGATCACACCGGTCTGGTCCGCCAGCGCGACATCGGCGATTTCATGCGCTACTGCTCGCTGGTTCAGGATGTCTTCAAACTGGATCGCTATGGCGATGCGGCATCCCAGCCTTCCGACACCAGTCACATGGAACGCTACAGCGACGAGCAGTTATATGCGCTGGCGCTCTATGTCTATTCGCTGCGTCCTCCCGAAAATCCGAACCACTTCGACGCCACAGCAAAAAGAGGGGAAATCGTATTCGAGCACGCGGGTTGCGCCGCCTGCCATACGCCTCAGTTGTATACCAACAACCGGCTTATCCCTGCCGACGGGTTCAATCCCCCCGAAGATCAGAAACAGCGGCTCGATCTGATGGAAATCCGGGTGGGTACGGACCCGCGCTACACCCTCCAGACTCATAAGGGAACCGGCTATTACAAGGTGCCGTCGCTCAAGGGAGTCTGGTACCGAGGCCCTTTCGAACACAACGGATCGGTTCTTGCCCTCGAAGACTGGTTTGATCCCGCCCGCCTTCGGGACGACTACGTTCCCACAGGGTTCAAAGGTGCTGATGGCCGCGCCCGCTCAGTCAAAGGGCATCGTTACGGGCTCGATCTCCCCCCGGAGGATAAGCGCGCACTGATCGCCTTTCTCAGAACGCTCTGAGCCCCTGACTGTTATGTTCCCACTCAAAACGCCAGGACTTTTACAAATGTGACGCCGCTGCCCCTTGACAGGCAAATAACTTTAAGACATCATAACTGGCCAAGTACGTGACGGGTCGCAATTGGGTATTTGTGTCTCGTAGTGCCATGCCAGGTCAGGAGAACGTCGATGAACCCGCTTAGAATGAGAAGCTTGCCGCTATTTGTTTCTTCGCTGTTCGCATTGGTGTTGTCCACAGCCGTCTGGGCGCAGCTCTATACCAGCACCGTGACGGGTTTGGTTACGGACCCATCCGGTGCCATCGTGCCGAATGCGCAGGCCAAACTCGTGGACGAGCAAAAGGGTTACGAATTCACGGCGAAGGCCGACAGCACCGGCCGCTACTTGTTCCGTAGCGTTCCTCCCGGATCCTACAAGGTCTCGGTGCAGGCTTCGGGCTTCGAGACCGAGGAACAGCCGGGCATAAAAGTCGACGTAAATCAGAACGTGACCGTGAATTTCGCGCTGAAAGTGGGCTTGGCTGCCCAGGTGGTGGAGGTAACGGGACAGGCGCCGGTACTCTCGTCCCAGGATGCCGTAACCGGCCAACTGGTGGACCGGCATTTCATCAACGACCTCCCGCTGGTAGACCGCACCGTGACCGACCTGGCGTTTCTCACGCCCGGCGTCACCGAAGTCGACACCACATGTATGGGCTGCACGGCGAATAACTTTATTTCCAATGGTACCCGCAACGCCACCGCCGATATGCTGATGGACGGTGTTACCGTGACCAACTTCGAGCAGAACAGCGGCATCCTGAACCCCTTGTACACGCCGTCCGTCGATGCCGTCGAGGAATTCGTCGTGCAGGAGGGCAACTTCAGCGCGGAGCATGGCTTTACCGGGGCGACCGTCGTGAACATGGTCATCCGCTCGGGCACCAACCAATTCCACGGCAGCGGATACGACTTTTTGCGTAACCAGGTCTTGGATGCCAATAACTTCTTCAACAATGAGGCCGGAATTGGCCTCCCGCCTCTGCGGCTGAATGACTTCGGAGGCACCGTCGGCGGGCCGATCAAGCATGACAAAACATTCTTCTTCTTCGATTTTGATGAGACTCGTTCGGCCACGTTAAGCACCTACCAGGCGGGCGTCCCCAGCGCCTTGGAGCGCACAGGCAACTTCGGGGAGCTTTGCACGCATGTGGGCGGTACTTTCGACGCCAACGGCATGTGCTCCAATCCCGCTGGTCAACTTTGGGACCCCTACACCGCGGTCTATAGCGCCTCGGCAGGTGGTCCTGTGCGATCGGCTTACATTCCCTTCGATAACCTGATTACGTACATGAGCCCCGGTAATACCGCTGCATACGACCAGCTTCCCGCCCGGCCGGGTAACCTGATCGACCCGGTCGCCTACAAGTTGATGCAGTACTTCCCGCTGCCCAACCTCAACGTCGGTACCTCAGCGTACAATCCCTACACCAATTGGCAGGGGTCAGCAGCCCAACAAAGCGTCGGCTACTCGTTCGACATCAAGATCGACCAGCGTTTTACAGACAATGACCTGCTGAGCGCCAGGTACTCGCACGCCGGCGGTACCACTTCGCCTCTCAACTGTTTCGGAAACGTCGCGGATCCTTGCGATTATGGTCCGAGCGGCGGCCCGACTAATTTAGTAGCCATCAACCACACGCACACCTTCAGCCCCACGCTGCTCTTCACCATGTCATACGGTCTGGTGCGGGCCTTTGATTTAGGCGGGGCAGGAATTTTTAGCCAGCCGCAGTACAAAGGCATGTCTGACACGGCAACCCTGGGGATGCCGCAATATATGGATACATCGGGCATTCCTCAGCTGCCCACCATTGAGTTGGGGAACTACACAGCGGCCGGGGGTTCGGGCGACAATATTGGCACCCAGCCCTGGAGCTATCTCCGCGAGGGTCAGGAAACACACCAACTGTTCGGAACGCTGAACTGGGTCAAGGGCTCGCACGACTTGAAGTTCGGTGGGGAAGGCCGGATGCATCGCATCAACTACACCCAGCCGGGCACTCCGGGAGGGTATTTCATCTATAACTTTGACGGCACCTCCGAGTTTCCGGCATCCGGCGGCGGCGACGCGATGGCCAGTTTCCTGACCGGCGTCGCCGGACCGAGTTCATGGGGTCAGTACGAAATCCCGAATTACGTCAGCACCCAGAGTTTCCAGTATGGCGCGTTTGTTCAGGACAACTGGAAGGCGAACCGAAAGCTGACCCTCAACATCGGGCTGCGCTATGACGTGGACACGCCCAGAAGCGAGCGGTACAACCGCATGAATGCGCTCTCCCCATCAGTCGTGTCGCCCGTGACCGCTCCGGGATTTCCGACCCTCTACGGCGGCGAAATCTTCATGAGTCCGAGCGACCGAAACAACTACGGCACAGATTATGGGGATATCGGACCGCGATTCGGCTTTGCGTATTCTGTTTTTAACAAGACGGTGCTTCGCGGCGGATATGGGATCTACTACTCGACGGTGCGCTCCGGCGCGTCCGGCACGGGTCCCATCGGATGGCAGGGTTACGATCAGACGACCACGTGGTATCCACTTAACCCGAGCAATGGCGCCACACCTTACGGAAGACTGAGCAACCCATTTCCCAATGGAGTGACGCTCCCGCCGGGTAATAGTCTGGGGCTGTTGAATGACGTGGGTCTGGGAGCCCAAGGCCCCATTCCCTCCATCGACACTACGAACGCGTACGAGCAGTCCTGGAGCTTTGACATCCAGCATGAGTTGCCGTCCAACATCCTGCTGGATGTAGGCTACATCGGCAAAAAAGGCACGCATCTCTATTTTGCCAGCGCGGGCAATCTGGACTACCTCAGCTCACAGATCGAGCATTACAGCTCGAGCCAGATTGCGTCACTCCTCACCTACGTGAACAATCCGTTCTACGGCATCATCACGAACCCGAACAGCGGATTATCATCGCCGACGTATCAGGCGTACCAGTTCCAATTGCCGTATCCGCAGTTCACCGGTTTCAGCGGTGATGACCCACCGTGGGCGAACTCCATTTACAACGGTCTGCAAATCAAGGCGGAAAAGCATTTCTCTCATGGACTGCAATTCCTGGTGACATACGTTTGGTCCAAGTCCATCGATGATGCTTCCAGTACGAGCTCGAACGTCACCTGGCTGGGAGGGATTACCCACCTGGCCGACCCGAACAATTTTGCGCTGGAACGCGGCTTGTCTACGTTCGACATTCCCGACGTTTTCCAGGCCAGTTACACCTACGAACTGCCCATCGGAAAAGGGAAGGCATTGCTGGGAAATGCTAACCCTGTGGTGCAAGCCATCTTGGGCGGTTGGCAGACTAACGGGATCTGGCGCGTTACCGATGGTAGGCCCATGATCCTGGGTCTTTCCGGCGGGCTTAGCCTGCCGACGTATGGGGCGCAGCAGCCGGACTTAACGGCGCCCTTGCAGTGCGCCAGTTCGAACATACTCACCAACTACTTCGCAAATCCCCAGGTGGTAATCACACCGCCTCCGTTCACGCTGGGCACCGCGCCGCGCACGTACGGCGGCTGCCGGCAACCGGGACAGTCGAATGCCAATCTGTCCTTGTTCAAGGAGTTTTCCTTGGCAAGATTGCGCGAAGGCGCGCGCCTGCAATTCCGCGCGGAGACGTTCAACGCTCTCAATCACCCCTGGTTCAACGGGCCGAATTCAACACTCAACAGCGGAAGCTTCGGTATCATTACCAGCCAGGCGAACTCGCCCCGCGAATTGTCGCTGGCCCTGAAGCTGTACTGGTGACGCAGGGTGGGGTGCGCGTCGCCCGTCTAACCTCGGGGCCGGATCCTATCCGGCCCTTTCTATTTCGCCGGCTCCTGGACCGTAAGGATGCGGTCCGCCGGCACATTTTCTAGCGCCTGCCGGGTTCCGCTGGGCCACCAGATCTCCAGTTTCTCCACGCGCTCCGCCGTGCCCAGGCCGAAGTGCACGCGCGGATCGCTCGAGGCACTCAGGCCCGTGCTCGTAGTGGCGTGATTGTAGAGCGCACGACCGCCGGCCAGAGTGGCTTTGATCCGCGTCCCGAGGCCATCCCGATTGCTGCGCGTGCCGATCAATTTAACCAGCAGCCAGTGATTTTTCCAGGGTGAACGGTTCATCAGGATTTCCGGAGGCCCGTCTTTAACGGTCACGACTGCATCGATACGGCCGTCGTTGTTCAGATCTCCGTAGGCCATACCGCGATGGGCCTGGGGCACACCGAAGCTCGCGCCGGCCAGCGCACTCACGTCCTCAAAACGAGTTCCACCGACATTGCGCAGCACCTTGTTGGGCAGTTTTGAGGGAAGGTGGTCGATCTCCTCGGCGTTATCGAGGATTGACGAGCATGCGGCAAACAGATCCTTCCAGCCGTCGTTGTCGAAATCCACAATACCGGCACCCCAGGCGGTCAACCGGCCGGTCGCGACGGAGACGCCCGAACTGGCCGTGATGTCGGTAAAATCGCGTCCGCGGTTGCGGAATAACGGGAAGGTGTCGCCGATCATACCCACCACGAAAATATCCGGCCGGCCATCGTTGTCGACGTCGCGGAAGTCCGCGCCCATTCCAGCGATGGATTTGCCGTTCTCGTTGTAGGCGACGCCCGTGACGGTCCCGACCTCGCGGAATGTGCCGTCGCCGTTGTTGTGGAACAAGAAATTGCGGTAGGTGTCATTGGAGACGAACACGTCGGTGAAGCCATCGCCATCGTAGTCGGCAAACACCACACCCATGCCCTTGCCCACGTACTTGCCGATGCCGGACGCTTCGGAAACATCGGTAAAGGTGCCGTCGCCGTTGTTGTGAAACAGCATATTGGGTTGACCGGTGTAACTGTCGGGGGAGCAATACGCGACAATGTCGCGCCTCTTGCAGACGGGCTCGTTTTCTAAAGACCATTTCACGTAGTTCGTGACGAAGAGGTCGAGGCGCCCGTCGTTGTCGTAATCGAACCAGCCCGCGCTAATGGACCAGGTCTTACCCAGTTTGGGATCAACTCCGGCGACCCCTGCTTTTTCTGTGACATCGGTGAAAGTGCCGTCGCCGTTGTTATGAAAAAGCTGATTCCGGTTCACCCCGGTGACGTACAAATCGACCCAGCCATCGTTGTCGTAGTCGGCGGCGGCGACGCCCATTCCAAAGCCCGCGCCGCGCACGCCGGCTTTTTCTGTCACGTCCGTGAATGTGCCGTCGCCGTTGTTGCGGTAAAGCCGGTTCCAGTAGCGGGGGTCGGACTTGTCCATGTCGGGCAGGTGCGCGCCATTGACGAAATATAGGTCCATCAGACCGTCGTTGTTGTAATCAAAGACCGCCACGCCCGCGAGCATGGTTTCGATCTGGTGCTTGCGCGGGCTGGTGCTGCTGTCCATGACGAAATGCACGCCGGAGCGATCCATCGTGTTCTCGAATACGATAGGTCCTCCTGGCGCGCTCGTGGCGCGTGGCCCGCACAGCCAACCCGCCAGCAGAACTGCGGAGATGCCCGCGCTCCAGCGCGTCCATTTAGCCGGGAGGTTGTACCGCAAAAATGAAATCCTCGATGGGAAACGGGCTCTTATCGGATGCGGCGTTCTCGTCAGCAATATGCTGGATGGTGTCCAGTTCGGCCGCGGATTTCTGCTCGTCGCCCAGGGCTTTGTACGCATCGTGAAGCGCATAATGCGCCGGAATCAGGCTTGGGAGAAGATGCGTGGCTTGCGCCAGTTGCCGGACGGCGGCGCCATAGTCCTTGCGCTCCAGCGAGATTTTTCCCGCCAGCAGGCATATGTAGGGATCGTTCGATCTGAGCTGAACGGCGCGCGAGATCGCCTGGTTTGCGCTCTCCAGATCGTCAGGGCGTGCATGTGTAATCGCCAGGGCCTGGTAATAAAAGGCCTCGGGCGTGTCGGCACCAAGCGCGATTGCCGTCTCCAACAACGGGAGTGCTTCGGCCGATCTGAGCTGGATCTCGAGGATCATGCCGTTCAGCAAGTAAGGCCGGTCCCATTCGGGCCAGCGTGCCTGGATCTTTGCCAGCAGCTTCTGGGCGTCATCGTCGCGCGGAATTACCGCTAACGTGACGGCTTGCGCGAGAAGCAGATCGCGCTCGTCGGGAAGCACGCGCGAGGCCTGCTCGAGCAATGCCAAGGCCTTGTCGAACAACTTGTGCTTGAGCAGAAAACCAGCCGCCTGAAGGTAAAGAGCGGGCCGTGTGGGTGCCGAGTGAATACCCTGATTGAGCGCCGCCGCGGCCTCCTGCATCCGGCCTTGTGCATCCAGGATTTGCGCACGCAGCAGGTAATAGTCGCCTTGCCGGTCTGCGGCAGGAGTTTTGTTCAGCTCCTCCAATGCGGCGGAGGCGCCTTGCGCATGAAACAGGACCGCCGCGAGATCCAGCCGGGCTGCGCTCAGCGACGGGTCATGCGCCAGCGCTTGATCGAGGAATTGCCGCGCGAGATCGTACTGCCCGGACTCGAGGAGGATTCTTCCGCAATGCGCGAGGATTTCTGGTTCCGATACGGTGAGCAAGGTTCGAAAAACAGTTTGAGCCTCGTCGATCTTGCCGTCCGCCAGCAGTTCCCGTCCCAGGCGCAATTTCCAACGCGGGTCATCGGGACTGGCTTCGCTGTACCTGCGCAGGTTCGCGAGATAGCGCGCATGTTGTTCGGCCGGTGAGAGGCTGAGGTAATCCATCAAACCGGCCTGCGGTTTGCGGAACTGCGCCGAGGAATCGGATTGCTTCAAACTCACGAGTACCGCGGCCGCTTCCTCTTTCCGGCCCAGCTTTTCCAACGCCTTGTGGTACTGGATGAGAGCCGCCGGCTGCCCTGGAGCGATGTCGACTGCACGCTTCAGCACTTCGGCGGCGTCCAAGGTGCGATTGGCCCCCAGATACGCTTGGCCCAGGTGAACCAGTACACGATAATTCGACGGATCACGCTCCGCGACCAGCTTCAAATCGCCGATGGCGGACGCAGGTTTGTCGTCCTCGATGTTCAGAACGGCGCGTGTGTAGTGAGCCTGGATCATAGAGGGATCCATGGCGAGCGCCTGGTCGAGTGCCGCAGACGCCTTGGCGTGGTCGGTGAACTGTTCGGCGACGCCCAGCTCATAGTATCCCAGCGCATCGCGCGGGTGCTTGCGCACGTACCATTCCAGGTCGGTGAGTGCGCTGGCCGGCTGGTTGGCGCAGGCCAAGGCCATACCTCGCTCCCTCCGCGCGGCGTCATCATCCGGCTTCTGTTTCAGATAGCGCGTGTACGCGGCGGCCGCATCTTCATAGAATTCGAGATGATAAGAGACCTGGGCGAGCAGTAAAAGCACGTCGGCGCGTTCGGGAGCCAGCTTTTGCGCATCGGTGAGCAAACGGGCGGCAACTAACGGCTGCTCCAACTTCAGATGAGCCTTCGACAGTTCGAACAGGCAGTCGACATCCTGAGGCCGCTGGCCAACTGCGGTTTCCAAAACCTCGAGGGCGCGCTGCGCGTGTCCCGCTTCGAGTGCTGCGACGCCGAGATTATAGAGAACATCAAAGTCTGCCGGATCGGCATCCAGCGCGCGCGAAAACGATGACTCGGCCTGCGCGTACTGCTTGCATGTGGTGAACGCCAGGCCCGTCGAAAAGTAAAGACTCGGGCCGGCGCCCGCCTGCGCTTCGAGCTGACCCAACAGGCGGCTCGTTTCCGCGCACTGTCCAATCAAAGCCAGGGCTCGTGCGCGCACCAGAAGAGCAGCCGGATCGGAATTCACCGATTCTCCCAGCCGGTTCAAATAACCCAGCGCTTCTGCTCCACGCTTGTCATCCACGCTCATTTGCGCCAATTGCAGATTAGCGTTGCCATGGTGCGGTTCGATCGCAATGGTTTTCAGATATAGTTCGCGGGCGCGGCGCCGGTCGCCGCTCGCCAGAAAGTGATTGGCCGCGTTATTGAGCACCTGCGCCGATCCCGGCGCGCGCTTTAGAGCCCGTTCGTAATAACTCTCCGCCTCGGTGTAATGCTGCAGAGAATCCAGAACCGCGCCCTTGAGGATGAGGGCCCGCAGATCGTCCGGATGGTCTTTCAGAAAGACATCCAGCTTTTGGCCGGCTTCCGCCATCCGGCCTTGCTCAAAGTCAGCGGTCGCCTCATCGAGCACTCTTTGCTGGGCGGTGATGATACCCGTGCAGGCGAGCGCAACAATCAGAGCACCAGCGGCGTACATGCGGCACACGACCAACCCTCTAATCTAGCGCGGCTCACCCGCTTCGGGAAGCCGCCCAATCGCGGCCCGGCCATCTCAGCCGCCCTGTCCGGTTCCGCAACAGCACGGTCCCAGGATCGGAACAAACAAACGGTCCCAAGCGATGCCGCTCACGTGGTTACAGCGGCCGATTTTGGACCGTAAGGTGCTGAACGCACGGTATGTTCTCGCTCTGGCAGGACTTACGCTTCGCGATCCGAAGCCTCCGCAAGGATCATGGATTTCTCGTCGCCTCTGTCACTGCTCTCGGGCTGGGGATCGGTTCCACCACCGCGATCTTCAGCGTCATCGATAATGTGCTGCTCCACCCGTTCCCTTATACGGAAAGCGATCGTATCTACGGATTCCAGATCGCTGAGAGGAATAGCAACGAGGCGTTCGGCCGGAACTACTTCACCGTTCCCGAGTTTCTGGACTACCAGCGGCAGAACCGCATCTTCAGGGACACGATGGGCGTGTGGGAGAAGACGTCGCTTCTCGGATCAGGCGACCGCCTGGAGCCGCTCGACACGGATACAGTAACCGACAACACGTTCCAGTTTCTCGGAGTCCCGCCGCTGCTGGGCCGCGGTATTGTTCCGGGCGACGGAAAGCCCGGTGCGCCCGCGGTCTTTGTGCTCAACTACAAAGTTTGGCTGAGTAAATTCGGCGGCGACCCGAGCATCGTCGGCAGAACTTTCTTGTTAAATGACAAGCCCACCACGCTGATCGGCATCATGCCCATGCGTTTCGCGTTCTGGGGTGGTGACATCTGGATGCCGGCGACCGTTGATCCCGCCGAGCCTGGGGCCGAAAAAGGCAACTTCGTCCTCTACGGCCACCTCAAGCCGGGACTGGATGTCAGGGCCGCAGAAGCCGATCTCGGCAGCCTGGCGAAGCGATTGGCGGTGATTTATCCGAGAAGCTATCCCGAGCAGTTCACCATTCGCATGGATAACCTCGGCTACATCGCTGTGGGCAGGTTCCGACCGACGCTGCTCACGCTGCTTGCGGCTGTCGGGCTGCTGCTCCTGATTGCCTGCGCCAACGTGGCTAATCTTCTGCTCGCCAGAGCCACAATCCGCAAAAAAGAGCTGGCTCTTCGCATGACGCTGGGGGCCGGACGCTGGCGCATCGTCCGCCAGCTCATGACCGAAAGCCTCCTCCTCTCTCTGGCCGGGGCGGCCGCGGGATGTCTGTTCGCCTCGGCGGCACTCAAGGGACTGATCGCTCTAACGCCCTACGACACATTTCCCAGCGAGTCGGTTATCTCCGTGAATCGCGAAGTGCTTCTGGCAACCGTCGCCATCGCTATTGCCACAGCGTTCATTTTCGGTCTGGCGCCGGCGCTCTCCTCGGCGAAGGGTGATCTGATCGAACCCCTCCGAGCCGCATCGCGCGGCAACACCGGCTTCCGCCGCGGCCGCTTGCGCCAGGCTTTGGTCATCGGCGAAGTGACGCTTTCCATGCTCCTGCTGACCGGCTCCGGCCTCCTGATGCGCAGCTTCTTGCTCGAACGGCAGATAGACCTCGGCATTCGCACCAGCCATGTTCTGGTCACTTATCTGGCTCTTCCTGCCGCCCGCTACGGCACGACCGATTCGCAGGCGGGCTTCGTTCGCGAGCTCCTTCAGCGCCTGGAGGCGATGCCGGGCGTGATCTCGGCAGCAGCCGCTCCTAACATTCCTCCCAACGCTGGTAATAGTACGGCGTTCGAGGTACCTGGGGTCTCGCATTCCGAGCAGTGGAAGGGGAGTTTTGTGCCATGCAGCCGCCAATACTTCCAGACGATCGGGCTGCGTCTGCTGGCAGGGAGACTGCCCACTGCCGATGACGAGAACGGCAAACGCAGGGTCGCCGTGATCAACCAGAGTATG
>JASHOO010000754.1 GCA_030041035.1 Bryobacteraceae bacterium
CTCTTCCCGGTTGCCGCGTCGTAAGCATCCACGAATCCGCCGAGCGCGCACTCGCCGGCGGTGATGCCTACAATGACTTTCCCGTCAATCGCGAGGGGCGCGTGGGTGATGGAGAATCCCTGCCGGTAGTCGGCAACCTCCGTATCCCAAATCACACTACCGGTTTTGGCGTCCAGTGCCACCAGGTGCGCATCCAATGTCGCCATGTAAAGCCGATCGCCCAAAATGGCAAAGCCGCGGTTGGTCATGACCGTACATTGCGCGTGCACGTTTGGCAGCCGGCGGGAGTAACGCCAGATCGGGCGGCCGGTTCGCGCGTCGAGCGCGGCAGCATTATTCAGAGCTCCAGTGACGAACATAATTCCATCAACGACTATCGGCGTGGTCTCGACGTTAGTACCCGCGAATTGGAATGACCAGTCATTTCGTAGGGAGCCCACATTCGCAGGGGTGATGGATTTCAGAGGGCTGTAGTGCGTGCCTTGGTAGTCACCCCAGTAGGTCAACCAGTTCTGCGGTTCCTGACGCGCATTTCGCAGGCGCTGGAACGAAACATTGAGATCGGAAGCGGGGACCCAAGGGCCCGGGGCTATCTCCGCAGGGTCGCCAGTCTTGAGGAAGGCGCAGAGGTTATCTACGTTTGAACTGCTGAGCTTGATCCGGGGCATGAGAGACCTGGCGGGGTGCGACACCTCCTGAACCTCGCTCTTCAACAGCATGTGCAGCTTTTCGTGCTCATCCATGGTCTGCAGCGAGAACGAGTCCTCATTCTTGATGACGCCTCGAATCAAACCGCCGGCAGTTCGAACTTCGGCCGTATGGTAGCCTTCGCGCAAACTGTCGTCAGGATCCGTGATGTCTTTCTTTAGCTGCTGCAAGTTTTTCTCGTCTGCTATGCGGGTAAGATCGGGGCCGAGGCGGCCACCCTGTCCGCCGAAGATGTGACATTTGCTGCAACCAGCGCTCCCGAAGAAGAGAGCGCGGCCAGCTGCACGGTTGCCGGTAACTCTCTCATCCGGTCCCAAGTCACGAAGAGACCGGAGCCATGCGACAACTGCGCGGGCATCCTCCTCGGGCATGGGAAATGCGGGCATCTGCGTACCTGGAATTCCTTTGAGGATGTTTTCCAGAATCGCGGCGTCTGTAGGTCCCCACTTCCAATGCCCAGTGGTCAGATCGGGGCCGCGACCGCCTTTCGCTTCTGAACCATGGCACGCGGAACAGTTCTTGCGGAATATCTCATGCCCGTTTTCGATGCGAGTGGCCGCGGATATCAGCGTAGTTGGAGTGAAAAACATCACGGCCAACGAGATCCGCCAGTGCGATTTCATGCTGGATATGATACAGCAGGCTCGAGCTAGCACCTGCGTGCCCCGACTCTGTGCGCGCGGTTAATGTTCGCGGCGAAGTTTCCTAGAGTTAACTTTTGGTCTGCGGCGATTTTCCACGCTGGGAAAATGTATGCGTTCGGAAGTGTATTGTCCACAATGGTTCTGTGTTTGGCGACCGCTGTGCCCTATATTTTGAGCGAGCATCCGGAGAACTTCATGGAATCACGCATATTCGACGGAGCGGTTACGGTCTTAAGCACTGACGGAAATCACTCCGAAACTTTTAGCGCCGGAGAGCAAGTGAGGAACATTCGAAGAATCGGCAAACGGGTCATGTTTGAGCCAGTCAGCCCGCACCGCATCGCCGGGACGTATGCCATGGAGCGGGGCCAGTTCGAGCTGTTCACGACCGTGGTGCTGGAGGCAAGCGCGTAGTCGCCCCACCTCGGGAGGGTGGGTCGTCCACGCTGCGTTTGGGGGCCGTGATTCGCCGTCACCAAATTGGTCCGAGTAAGGCCAACTATAAGTTCATCCAATCAGCTCGCCCAAGCCGCTTCCTTTAGTATCTCGCCATGTTCTCCGACCGAACTTCCTCTTGGAAATCGCGTTCGGTCTGCTCGCGCGACAATCCCGACATGACCAGGTACCGTAGTCCATGGTACTTGACGATTTTGCCCTTGCGGCCGGGCGGAGGCTGAGATCGTCAAAGTCAAGCAAGCTGGGTGGCTCGCGGCGATCACGATGCCCAAACAAGGACCGACACCTCTCAGCTTGTAATGCGTACAAGACGTCATCTTGTAAACCAGACCCAGAGGACGGCAATACACACAAGATACCGAATATCTTCGATAAGCTGTTGAACACTTTTCCGGCTCAAACGCTCCGTAGTACTGACGCCGCGCGGATGGCGATCCACTAGAGAGCCAAATGAGTGCTATGGTTCAAGGCGTCGTCGCTGGCAGGCATGTCGAATCCGCACGCGCTAGCTTGAGAAGCACCGCCTGCCCGCCGGTCAGGAAAAGTCAGCGCGATGGCTTGGCTTGGAAACGTCTGGCGTACGCGGCGCAACTCGAGGAAGTCAACAACAGCCAGCTTGCTGCCATCGCCAGCATCGACCGTGCAATCCCCGCCCGTTCACTTTTGCGCAGCTGGCGCGTTGCCAATCTTGACCTCGGTAGCTTCAAGGGCCTGGGTCTTCGGTTTGGCGTGAATGGCTACCCGGTCGCCAACCTTCAGATCCTTGATCGTCGCCGGCGAGCCGCCTTTTATGAACTTGGTTGTAGCGACGATGTTGACCACCGTTGTAGCACCGGCAGCGGTCGAAACGGTGATCGAGCCAGCCTCGATTTTCGTGACCGTACCCAGTACATGCTGCTCGTCGCCGTGACTCCACGCCGCGCCGCACCAGATCAAAACTGCAGACAACGCAAGCAATGCCGAT
>JASHOO010000755.1 GCA_030041035.1 Bryobacteraceae bacterium
CACATCTTTCTGGAACGGCACTTTCATTGGTCTGCCCCTTCGTTACACTTGATGAAGCACTACTTCCGGCTGGCTCCGAACTGGACGCGCCGTTGTCGATGCCGTGCACGCTGAATCTGCCATCCCGGCTTTCGCTTGCCGGGAGGCGCCCGCTTGTCCCACAAGCCTACGAAACGATCAGATCCTTGTCGATCGCTACTCCCAAACCAGGACCTTGGGGCACGTTCAGATAGCCTTCCTTGTCCACGACCGGGGGATTCTCCATGATCGCGAAGCCGTTGGTGTACGCAGCGATGGGCGGATCGTGTAGAATCTCGATCCACGGGGCGTGTGGCCACGAGGCGATGGCATGCAACTGCGCGATGGTGCCGAGATTGCCTCCCCCATGGTGCGGAATCACTCTCCTGTTGTGCGCTTTGGCCAAGGCGGCAATTTCGCGAAAGCCGGTAACGCCGTCCGCCACCATGATGTCGGGCTGCAGGATGTCGAAGACATTCTGTTCGAGCATCCAGCGGTATTCGTGCACCCCGCGGTTGTTCTCTCCGCCGGCGATCGGAATGGCCACCAAGCGGTTCAACTCGGCCAGTTCGTCGAAGGCGTACCGCAAGCGTGGTTCTTCCAGCCAGACGCAGTTCAACTGCTCCAGTTCTCTGGCGGTCTCTAGGGCACGGCGGAAGTCCCACATTACACCGGGCTGCCACGTGCCGAAGGACTGCGCTTGGTTGGCGTCAACCATGATCTCCATGTCGTCACCGACCGCCTTACGCACTTCCTCGACCACCCTTACATCTTCTTTCAAAGTCTGGTAGTGCGCGCGTAGCTTGATCGCCTTCCAACCCTGCGATTTGAGTTGTAGCGCCAGGCGGACTCTTTCCTCGGGCGTAGAAAGCTGGATCATGCTGGCATAAGCCGGAACTCGGTCTTTCGCTGCGCCCCAGAGTTTGTAGAGCGGCTGGCCAGCGGCCTTGCCGATCAGGTCCCACAGCGCGATTTCCAGGCTCGAAACGGTCCGCGGGTTTCGGCCCAGGTAATAGCGTAGCGGGCCGGCCAATTGCTCGATGGCGAACGGATCCATTCCCACCAGTCGTGCATTCGCGGCTTCCAGGGCACTCTCGTCAATCGCTGGCCCGATACCGAAGAGGCCCTGATCCGTGCGAATCTCGATGGCCGAACCACCGCCGACTCGGTGTGTGGTCACCGTGCCCGGATCCCACGCCGCTTCCATCCTCCCGGTTTCGCGAATGACCTTTAAATCGATGATTCGAATCGCGGTGATCTTGAGCCGGGACGCAAAGCGCAACTGCGGGATCAGAACCACGGGTGGTACCGACTTCAGGAACTCTCGTCGCCGCATATTGGCAGCCTCCAGCGAGAGAGTACCAGAAATCGCAGCTGGCTGTTCCAGATCGACTAGGCGCTTACCAATAGCTCCCCTGAGGTCACCGGTCCGGAAACTATCACCAAACGAAAGATTCGGAAATGAGCCGGGCTGTGTCAGAACGATGTGGTTTATCCCCATGGTCGGACCCTTCAGTGCGGCCGTCGTCGTGCTCCTGGTATCAGCATTCAGCGGCTATCCCCATCTGCTCTGGATCCTGGTCTTTCTCGGCGTCTATCGCCTGTTCCAGGATTACGTGCTCTCCCCGCGCCTGATGAGTCGCGGCATGGAACTGCATCCGCTGCTCGTGATGTTCGGCGTCTTCGCCGGCGGCGAAATCGGCGGCGTCGCCGGGACTTTTCTCTCTGTGCCCCTGTTGGCGCTGATCCGCATTCTCTACACGCGACTCGAGAAAACCCGGCACCCGGTCGAACTGACGCAGGTCCGCTCGTGATGCCCGCTTGCCGTGCGTTGTCGTTGTAGCGCGCCTTTTGGATCGTGTCTAAGACTTTGCTTGAACGTTCAGGGGGGCGCAATTGAGTTGGAGGATTTTGGCGAGCTTGGCATGCACCGCCTCATGCTCGCCTGCAGCAACCACCAGATTTAGGGCTCGCCTGGGCGGCGGACACCTCTGAGGCTACAGTCACTCGCCAGCGAACGCGTTCAGCCGCTCTGCGGTCCACTTCGCCTCCGGCTCTATCGAGATATGCCCGCCGCTGTACTGTTGACGGACCACCGCCATCTCCGCGGTGCCACCCTGGGCGTTGACTGCCCCGGCTAAAACTACCCGCCGCGGCGCGAGTGACGCTGCCAATTCCGGCAGATCCGTGTGATTCAACATCCCAGGGATGAAGTTGGCGAACGGCTGATTGTAGGACTCTGCCTTCACGACGTCACCAAAAGACGTCAGAACGCTGGAAAGGTAAAGCGCCTCAATTCCTTTATCGAGTACCGCCGCGCACAATGCTGGTATGGCGATTCTTCCGGCAGCGGCAACGCGAATGCGCCGCCCGGCAGTAGCCGGATGTTTGCGAAGCGAGGCGACGAGCGCGAGGATATCGGTCACCCGCTGGCCCACCAGCGGCTTGCCCAGGATCAGCGAACTCAAGGCATAGTTCTCTTCCAGCCGGTGAGACGCGGCATAACCGGGATGGCCGGAGCCGAATTCCGGCAGTAGCGCGCCCACTCCCCGAATGTCCGCAGCACAAATGACCGGACTCCCCGGCGCCAGATCTGCATCCGGTTCGAACCAGAGGCGCTCGGACTCGAACGGATCGAGCACCAGCAGAACCGGCTTGTCTGGCGGTGTTCCTTTGGCCGTAAGCACCCACGCAGGGAGCCAAACCGCCGGCTCGGGCGCGATTTCAAGCACTTCCACCGTTGAGCCGGGCGATTTGGTTCGTGCGATCACTTTCCCTAAAGCAGCGGCACGCGAAATGCGCAGCAGTGACTCTAACTTCGCAGGCGTGCGCTCCACCTTTCTTGCCTTGTTTAGCGTGAAAGCCGTTTCACTGTGCAACGAAGTCACCACGCTGCCCGAATCCGTCGCATACAGTGCGGCCGCGGTTTCCGGATTCACGGGAGGCTCCTCGCGCACCGGCTCCGTCGAGTCCTTCAGCCAGCGTGAAAACCAGTTGTACACCAGCATACGACTGTCGTACGCCAGCGAATGCGGCAGCGGAGTGTCAGCCCACTTCAGCCGGTCCGTGTGACCCAGAACCGCATATACCTTCTGGAGTTTCTGAAATTCCTGCCAGCCGTTGGTAATGTACTCGGAGGAGTAAGTCGCATAGAAATCGCGATCGCTCGGCCAGATCAGCATGGGCTTGGGCGCGAATGGGTAAAAAAGATCGCAGCGGTCGAAACCGATAGGGCCGGAGTCGATGAAATCCTGCTCGGCGTCGTCCGTCGATCCGGGCGAAATAAAAGGGAGTACCGCTACGTTCTCGATGTTCCCCATGCAAGGCGCCGCTGCTGCCAAACGCTCGTCGGCGGCTGAGAGCAACATGGTGAGAGTGCCGCCGCCGGAATGCCCCGTCGATCCCAGGCGCTTGGCGTCCACCAACGGTAGCGAGGCCAGATAATCGAGGCTGCGGATCGAGTCCCAGAGCTGAAAGCGTGTGGCCGTGTCGCCATAGAGCAGCATTTGCATCCCGGGAACCGTGTGTTCAGCATCGACGTCCGATAGGCGCGTATGCGTGCCGGTAGAGTCCGGATACTGGATGCGCTCCCCCTGTCCCATGGGGTCAAATGCGAGCACCACAAAACCTAACTGCGCGAGGCCCTGGCAGCAGCGCTGATAATTTGGATTGGCTTTGCCCTCGTTGTAATGCCCGCTCTGGAAGAGAACCGCCGGAAAAGGTCCGCTGCCGGTCTTGGGAAGGTAGAGATTCGCGGAAATGAACAGCCCCGGCCGGCTCTCGTAAACGACCTTCTCGACCTTGTATTTCTCCCGCTCGAAAGAGCCTGTAGTGCCTGCATTGAGCGGCGTCCGCTCCGGCATGCCGCCGATCAACCTCCAGAGCGTCGCGCGAACCCATTTCTTACGAGTCTCGACGGCGGCCGGGGTTGTAAGCTTCGCTAGTTCTGCGTCGCGCTTCTCAACTGCTCTCCGGGCAAGCCCGCGCAAGTAATCGGGAAGGCAGCGCGAGTATGGATGGAAAGGCGTTCCCGGAAAGGACGCCTCGTCGGCCGCTTGCGCAGAATGGGTTAGCGTGCGAGCAGCGCCAGCAAGAAACCATGATGAGAAGAGATCCCTTCGAGTCATGTGGGTGATTGTTGCTCCGAATGCGAGCTTCGC
>JASHOO010000756.1 GCA_030041035.1 Bryobacteraceae bacterium
TCGTTTTTCACTTCCGTCAGCTCGTCGTCCAGGTTCTCGCGCATGGCGGCCGTGATACTCTCGGTTTCGAGCGGTGCATCGAAAACGGCCAGCCGCGCGGGCGTGGCATTGTGGCTCTCCACGGCGTCCCCGGTGACCCGCTCCATCCGGCCTGCGTTGCGGCCAAACAAGATACAGATCTCGTCATCAGGTCGGTCGCTTTGGTGAATCCGCACTTCCTGGCCTTTGCGCCGGGACAGATACACGAGTTCGGCGGGCACAGCGGCGCCTGAAAACTGCTCAAGCAGCGATCGGATCTTACCGCGGAGCGAGCTCCCGGGTATATACGGGCGGCCCGAGGCGTCTTTCACCACCGGGTTGTCCGAGCCCCCGATTTCGAGCGATCCTTTTCCGGCGCCGATGTGCAGGCCCGTCTCGCAATAGAGCTGCCCTTCCAGAATCAGTTTGCCGATCAGTTTCAATTCAGTTTGTGTAGTGTGCCCGCTCATTCTTCCTCGCGTATTTAGCTCCGGGTGCGTGCGCTATTCGTTGTACGCCACGATGGCCTCGAACAAGTCGCGGAACCGCTCGTAGCCGCGGCTATCGTTCTTGCGGGTCACTTGCAGCAGCAGCTTTTCCATCTGATCGAGACTGCGCAGCGAGTGGCGCGCAATGGTGTACGCCAGGCGCGCTCGCAGCATGACAAACTCATGCTGGCGCTCGTTTTCCGGCGCGCGATTGGCGCGGCGCACCGCATTATACAGCCGCCGTAACTGGCTCTTAGTGGCCGAATCCATGTCGCGCATCCGGCTCACGATACCATGCGCCTGATTATCCAGATACAGGCTGTCGCTGATGAGCTTGTCGAGATCGATTTCGGGCGGTCCCTCCGGCCGGCCCCGGTCCCCGCGATCTCCTCGCCGGTCGTCGCGCCGTCCTTCTTCCCGCGGCCGCCCTTCGCGGCCTTCGCGCGGCGGCCTATTTTCGCGATTCTTGATTTCCTGCTCTTGTGCCATGCTGATTTAGACCTCGCTAGCGAGCCTGGCCCACTCCATGGCCACCAAGCCCGCCGGCCTCAACTTTACTCTTGCTCCAGGCTTCCCCTGCGGGACGGCTTTTCTCCCTACGATCTCATTCACCAGGTGCGCGCGCAAGTTCTGGAACTCGCGATCGCGCGAACTTCCCAGCGCGCGGTGATACCGGCGTTGGAACCGGCCCAACCGGCTGATGGCGGCATCGGCATCTGGCGAAGCGCCCACTACAATTTCCTTCTGATAGAAGCCACGCAATTGCACCAAAAACTGGCGCGCACCGCGGAATTCCTCGAGCATCCGGGTGATGTTGTCTTTGAGTTCGGCGGCATCGGCCAGGCGTTTCCATTCCAGCACGCGGCCCAGAAGATAGATACAATCCTTGTCCGAGGACTTTGCCAGATCGAGATTGGCACCCGCCTGCAGATAAATGGCAGCCAGTGGCGCATCCGGCTCGGGCGCAACGGCCAGCGCCATCGAGATGGTCTTGGCTTCCGGCCCCGGAAAATCCTTCAGATTCTCCTCAGTGAATCGGTGAAACAGCCTTTGGAGTTCGCGCGCCAGCAGGATCAGAGCGTCCCACGAACCATACACCGCAAAATCGTCGCCACCGGAGTAAAGGATCGTCACCTTCCGCCAGAATTCGGGCATTGAGCACAGCACCTCGAGCTCGCCGGCGAAAAATTGCTTGTAGAGCACGGAGGCCTGCACGTGCTCCTCGATGGTCTGGACGCGTCGCATGCGCACGGCGAAGTGATCCACGTCACCACGTAGCACACCCCAGAGCTGTCTCCCCTGGGCACGGCCGGCCAGGATGGATGTATTCGCGGCGGTAGTGCCATCGTCGCTTGGAGCCGCGTGACGCGCAAGTGTAATGCCTTCTAGTGAAAGATTAGAAGAGATGGCCCAGGTATGCTTGCCCGCCCCCGGCATCGCCATTGCGGGCGCTTCCGGTGACCAGCCGATGACCGAGGCCTCGCGCACCTTTAGGCCCAGTTCCGATGAGAAATAGCGATCCGCATCTGAGCCGGCAGGTTCGGATTGCGGCGTGAACGGCTGGAACACTTCGGCTCCAACACCGGCCAAAGGAGCCGACCGCTTGCGCTGGAGTTCCTCATTCAGACGCTTGCGGACTACGCTCCAATCACCCAGGTTTTCCGTCACGCTCCATAGCAGCTTCAGATGCCCATGGCTCAGTGCAGCCATCTGTCGTGCCGCCGCGCCCAGAAACTGCTCGGCAGCACCGCGTGCTTCGCCCGGCAGCACGACGAGGAACTGGCCCCCGCCGCTCGTTCCCAGCAAAATGCGGGAAAGTCCCAGCTCAGCGAGAAGTGCGCGCGGCAGCACCTCCGAAATCAGCGTGAGCCACTGCGATCGCCCCGCAAACAGCTCCTCCGTCACGACGGGGCCGCCCGAGGTTAGAAACGGCTCAAGGCCCAGAATTTTGCCTAATAACAGGATCTGCTCGGACATCAGGTTTTGGGAATACGCGGAAACGGCCAGTCTATCACAGGGCATTGCGGACGCGGAGCACGCCCGGCATAGAATATCTCCATGTCCGCCGGCACCCTCCGCCTGCTTTTTTCGGCGCAACAGATCCAGAAACGAATCCACGAGATGGGCGCTCAAATCGACAAGGACTATCCCGATGGCGCTTTGCACCTGGTCTGCATTCTGAAGGGCGCGTGCTTCTTTCTGGCCGACTTGGCGCGCGCCATCGAACGCGACGTGGTGATCGATTTCATGGGCATCTCCAGCTACGGCCGCGGTACCACCACCTCCGGCGCCGTTAAGCTCACCAAGGACCTGGATCTGGCCGTGGAAAACGTTCACGTTCTCTTGGTCGAAGATATCGTTGATACCGGCTTGACGCTCAACTATCTGATGAATACCTTGCAGCAGCGCAAGCCGCGCTCGATCCGCGTGGCCGCCCTGCTCGATAAACCTGAGCGCCGCCAGCGCCCGGTCAAGGTTAGCTACGTCGGTTTTGAAATTCCTGATGAATTCGTGGTCGGCTACGGGCTGGACTTCGCCGAAAGGTACCGGAATCTGCAAGATGTGTGCGTCCTGGAAGGCCCGCAGGTGGCTTGAAACAACAGGCGCAAAAGTCTCTCGCCGGGTTGTCGATTCCGGCAAGCGCCGTTCGACTTACTGATGGAGATCGAGAATGAAATTCATGTTTCTGACCTATCTGGATGAGAAAGCCTGGCTGAATCTCAGCGAGGCTGAGCGGAATGAGTTAATGCAGAGTGCCATGCCACACGTGAAACAACTCCTTGCAGACGGAAAGTTTCTGGGTGGCGCGCCCTTGCAGCCTACATCGACCGCGTCTATGGTCTGCGTGCGCGACGGTAAGCCGCTGGTGACCGATGGTCCATTCGCCGAAACGCGCGAGCAGGTGGGCGGCTATACCTTGATCGAAGCCAGGGACATGGACGAAGCCATCCGCATCGCTGCCGGTTTCTTAGGAACGAAAAGTCCGTCAACTATTGAGATTCGTCCGATTGCGCCGTTCGGGGACGTGCCGACGCATTAGGAGAATGCCATGGCCGACGCTATTAGCAGTTTCCTCAACGAGATCCGATTCGCTTTGCGCTCGCTGGCTCGAACCAAAGGACTCTCCGCGACCGTGGTATTTACCCTCGCGCTGGGCATCGGCGCCAACTCTGCCATGTTCAGTGTAGTCCGTGGTGTGCTCCTCCGTCCGCTGGCCAACCGCGACGAAGACCGCCTGATCTACATCCGCCAGAGCGCCCACGGCATCGGCGCCGAAAATACCACGTTTTCTGTCCCGGAGATTCGCGACCTCGAAGCACGCGTGAAGTCCTTGAGCGCTTTCGGTGATTTCTCGACGATCGGCTTCACGCTGGTTGGCCTGGGCGAGCCGCGCGAGATCCGCGCCGGCGTTGTCGGCGGGTCATATTTCGATGTGATGGGACTGCATCCGGTGCTCGGCCGCCTTCTCGGCCCCCGGGACGACGGCCCGAACGCCGCCGGCGCGGCCGTCCTGACCTATCGTTTCTGGAGTTCTGCGCTTAAGGGCGATCCAGGCGTCATCGGAAAGACCATCCGGCTCGGAGTGCGCAGCGCGACGGTCGTCGGCGTGCTTGAACCGTCGGTGCCCTATCCGGCCGAAACCGAGCTGTTCGCCAACGTGGTCACCAGCCCCCACCATCTTTCAGCCACCATGGTCACCGGTCGCGTTCATCGCATGACGGAATTGTTCGCGCGTCTTGCGCCGGGGGCAACGCTCGAATCCGCCCGCGCTGAATTGCGGGCGGTTCACGCATCGATTGTAAAGGAGCACCCCGAAGCGTACTCGGCTAACGCTGACTTCCGGATCAACGCCGTATTGATGCGCGACCAGATCACCTCGCGCGCCCGGACCGTGCTCCTTGTGCTGCTTGCGGCCTCAGTCCTGGTATTTGTGATCGCATGGTCCAACGTGGCCAACCTGATTTTGGCGCGAACCGTTCGCCGCGAAGGCGAGTTGGCGATCCGCGCTGCCCTCGGTGCCAGCGCGGGCGCGCTCCGCCGCACTCTGTTGGCCGAAAGCTTCCTGCTTAGTGGTGCGGGCGCCATCATCGGCGTGGCCAGCGCAGAACCCATGGCCGCCGTTCTGGCTAAGTATGCTTCCCGTTTCTCGGTGCGTGCACTCGATCTCAGCGTGGATTCCAGCATGCTCTGGGTCGCCGCTGGTTTAGCGGTAATTGCGTCGGTGCTTCTGGCGTTTGTGCCGCGTCTCCCGGCAGCCGCCCCGCAGAGTGGAATCGGTCTAGCCAGCAGCGGTCTGCGCATTACCGGCAGCACCAGCCGGCGGCTTCGCGTTTTCGCAGTCACACAGATCGCCGCATGCTTCGTGTTGTTGACCGGCGCCGGCATGCTGCTGAAGACGCTGTTGAGCCTCCAGGCCGTAAAAACCGGCTTTGATACGCGCCAGGTGCTCGCATTGAACGTACCGGTTATGGAGTACGGCCGTACCCGCGATCAAATCACTGGTTTCTACAAAGAGGTCATCCGGCGCATCACCGAGCTGCCGGGTGTGGACCGCGTAGCACTCGGCACGGTGGTGCCCTGGCGTGATGCCGGCATCTTCGGTCCTGGATTCGAATTCACGGCGGAAGGCCACGTTCACGCGCCCGGTGAAGAAAATTCCCGCGCACAGCTGCGGACGGTTTCTCCGGGCTTCTTCGCCGCGCTCGGGGTCCCGATCATCTCCGGCCGCGATTTTAACGATGCCGATCGCCGCACCGGCGAGCCCGTGGTGATCGTCAGCCAGACTCTCGCGCAGCGGATGTTCCCCAATCAGGATGCCGTCAACCATCACATCATGTGGACGGATCCGGTGATGAAGTTCATCGACATCAGCCCGGTGCCCCGCCGCATCGTGGGAGTGGTGGCCGATATCGACGACCAGAACGTCGTCCCGGCCGCAGTGTTAACCGTCTATCATCCCTTCGAGCAGCAGGTACTCTGGGGCGGCCGTCTGTTCATACACGCCCATACCAACCCCTACACCCTGGTGACGCCTGTCACCCGTATCGTGCGTAACATGGCCGCCGACCAGCCCATCGAGCACGCCGCCACACTCGAAGATGTCCGCACCGAAGTCCTCGCCCCCGACCGGCTGAATACGCTGGTATTCGGTGGCTTTGCCGCTGTTGCACTGGCGATCGCGGTGGTGGGCGTGGCCGGCGTGCTGGCGTTCTCGGTGAGTGGAAGGACACGTGAGTTCGGCATACGCCTCGCGGTCGGAGCGCAGCCGCGCCATCTGCTGATGGGTGTGATTGCCGAAGGTGGTGTGATGGCCGCCGCGGGCGTCGCGGCTGGCGCAGTGTGCGGATTCTTCCTGACGCAACTTGCCGGTGCTTATTTTGAGGCGGTAAGGTTGCCCGGGGTTATAGTGATCGGCGCGTCGGCTGTGGTGCTGCTGTCCTCAGCCGTGGTGGCATCGTTCCTGCCCGCGTTGCGCGCCGCCCGCGTGGACGTAATCCAGGCATTACGCTCCGAGTAAACGGGTGGCCCTCAGCCGTCCCGCTCAAATGCTATGATCTAATTAGATTTCCAAAGAAGTCTGGAGGAAGCAGCAAGATGGGTCCGCTAGGTTGGCAGGAAATCGCCTTCATCTTCTTGCTGGCACTTCTCCTGTTCGGGCCGAAAAAACTGCCCGAGTTGGGGAAGCACCTGGCAAAAGGTCTGGCCGAATTCCGTCGCGCACAAGGTGAGTTGAAAGCCACATTTGACCGCGAAATGAGAAACCTCGAGCGGGAAAATGAATCGTTCAAGGAAGTGACCAACTCCTACCGTTACGACACTCACAATTACGATTACGCTTCCTACGAGTCGGGATCATATAACTCCGAGTCGCACGATTCCACCGCAACAACTGCTGTAACCACTGCAAGCGCATCCGCACCTCAGGGCGCTGAGTTGACGTCGGGAGCCGTCCCGGAGGGGGCCATCGCCAGCGGCAGTCTTCCCGCTGCGGGAAACGAAAGTTCCCCTGCGATGGCCGTCGAATCGGAGGGTTCCGAAGCTGGAGCGTCCTCCCATCCGGCGAGCGATTCACCGGCGGCTGAGCATCAAGCTTTGAAGACCTGAGAATGGCGTCATCCGAAGATCAGAAAGGAGCGCCTGCTCCCGGCGCTGAAGGTGTGCCGTCGGCCTCGACCGCCCTCGTCCCGTCCGGTTCCCGAGGCAGAGGGTCAGGTGGCGCGCCGCCGCCTCCGCCGCCCGATTCCGACAACGGCGATGAAGAAGAGGGCATGCTGCGCATGTCGTTCCTCGAGCATCTCGAGGAGCTGCGCTCGCGCATCCTGCGGGTCTTGGCCGGCGTGGGCATCGCGTTTGTCATCAGCCTGACGTTCTGCGACTGGCTGTGGAAGGTGGTCACAGCGCCGGCGATGAATGCTTTGCGCACGCTGGGGGTTCATGACCCCAAACTCGTGCTCATCACGCCCATGGAGGCGTTCAACATCGTGTGGGTGAAGTTGCCGATCCTGACGGCCATCTTCATCGCGTCTCCATGGGTCCTGTATCAGGTCTGGGCGTTCATCGCGCCAGGGCTGTACCGGCGAGAGCGCCGTTGGGCCGCTCCATTCGTCATCTGTTCGGCCGGCCTGTTCATCAGCGGTGGGCTGTTTGGCTATTTCGTCGCCTTCCGCTACGGTCTGACCTTCCTGCTCGGCCTGGCCATGATGAATAACGTCACCCCCATGGTTTCGATGACCGAGTATTTCGATCTCTTCGTCGACGTCATGCTGGGCATCGGCCTGATCTTCGAAATGCCGGTGCTGATCTTTTTCCTGACGCTGCTGCACATCACCAGCCCGCGTTTCCTGATCGCCCACAGCCGTTACGCCATCCTGGGCATCACCATCATCGCCGCTGTGGTGACGCCGACGCCCGACGTCTTCAACATGATGTTGTTTGCCGTCCCCATGTGCATGTTGTTTTACTTCGGGATTTTTGCCAGCTATCTGCTCGTGCTGCACCGCGAGCACCGCGCATTCCCATGGCGCAAAGCGCTCTCATGGGCAATACCCATCTTACTTTTGTTAACGGTTGCGGCCTATTTCCTGGCCATGCATAACGGCTACCACTTCGTGAGCCATTGGCCCTTTTTTACCCGCTAAAGTATACATTGGTGAACTGGAATCGCTAGCCGAATCGGTGTACCATCGTGGCGACAGTGATGCGCCTTCGGCCGGAGGGAGGCGCCATGAATATCAATAAGGCCATTCGCGAACTGTACGAAGAAAAACGGCGGCTTGACCGCGTGATTGCTTCCCTCGAGGAGATGCAGCGCAACGCCGGCGCCCACGGCTTGGTCATCCCCGAAAAAAGAAGAGGACGGAAATCCATGGACCTCCAGGCTCGCAAGGAGGTCTCCGAGCGCATGAAGCGCTACTGGGATGCACGCCGTAAACAGCAGCAGACTCTCCAGCAGGGCAAGGCCTGAGCACTCCGCAGTGCTATCATAAGAAAAAATCACAGAGTGGGCGGCTAGCTCAGCTGGGAGAGCACGGCGTTCGCAACGCCGGGGTCGTGGGTTCGAATCCCATGCCGTCCACCAAAATTGCGCTGTCCAGTTCGGAGATATCTCGTCGTGCTCGAGCGGAGCCGCCAAATCCAGGCGGTTGATTAGGCGAGCCCTATTCGTCCCGTAGCGCTTCAAGTAGGTCGACCTGCGTGGCGCGCCGTGCTGGAACCAACATCGCCAGCGCCGCGACCAACGCCACACCTGCCAAAACGCCACTAAAGACCTGCGGGTCGGTGCTGCTGACCTCGTAGAGAAGACTGTTTAGGTACCGCGTCATGGCACAGGCCCCAGTTAGGCCGCATATAAGTCCAATCGCCACAGGAAAAGCCCCTTGTCGCAGCACTTGGCCCACTACATCCCAGGTCTGCGCCCCCAGCGCCATGCGAATGCCCCATTCCCGGCGACGCCGATCGACCAGATACGCGAGCACACCGTAGATGCCGATTCCCGCCAACAGCGCAGAGATCGCGGCGAACGCCAGCATCAATTGGATTGAAAACCGCTGTCGTGCCAGAGATTCCGCCAGAATCTCGTCCATCGTCATCGGGGAAGAGAGTGGCAGACTCGAGTTCATGGTTCCTATCTCGTGGCGAAGTGCAGATATCAACGCATGGGGATCCCGCGCAGCTTGAATCACGATAGTCATCAGTTGAAAAGGCATTCGCGAGGAGTAATAGATCCTCGGGAGCGGCGGCTCCGCAAGACTTCGGGATTTCGTTGCGCCCACGACGCCGACGATCGTGCAGGTTATTTTTGGAATGGGGAGCAGAACTTGCATCCCGATCGGCTCCAAATTCGGGAAAAAGTCTTTCGCCACGGTTTTGTCGATATCGCACGCCGGAACCTCATCGTCCGAGCCTGTTATGAGACGCCCGCGCAAGAGTGGAATTCCCATGGTTTCCAGGTAACCTGACGAAACGGCACTTTGGAAGACCACGCGTGTCGGTTCATTCGGATTTTTGGGGTGGTCGCTGATCTCGATGTGACTTCCCGCGTTGCCCTTAAACGGCGGAAAATCAATCGCTCCGGCGGAGACGACTCCAGGCAGGGCACGCACGCGTTCCACCAGCGCCCGCTCGAAAGCGAGCCTCTGCGAGGGTAACGGGTAATGCGCTACCGGAAGCGAGACGGTGCCGGTTAACACGTTCTCGGGCCGAAACCCAAGTTTCACGTTCCCTAGGCGTACGAAGCTGCGCACTACAAGACCCGCACCAATCAGCAGGACCACGGACGCAGCCACTTCGAATGCCACGATACGTTCACGTATGATCCGCCTTCCGCCGGTAGATCCACGCAAACCCTCTTTTAAGGACTCGTTCAGATTGATACCTGACGTTTTGACGGCTGGTACCAGACCGAAAATGACCGTCGCGCCAATCGACAACAGCAAGGAAAACGCCATCACCCAACCGTTCAAGGCCGGCTGTAAGCCCGGAATCAAATCGCTCGGACTGAACTGCGCGTAAAGACGCAACCCGGCGAGCGCAAGCAGCAAGCCACCCCCGCCGGCGAGCACCGCCACCAGCAGGCTCTCTATCATCAACTGTTGAACGATGTCGCCGCGTGTCGCGCCTAATGCCAGCCGGACGCTGATTTCTTTGCGCCGCATCACCCCGCGCGCCAGCAGCAGATTTGAAACGTTAGCACACGCGATCAGCATCACGCCGCCGACGGCAGCCATCAGCAGCCAAAGCGGCTTCCTCAAATCACCCCCGGCTTCTTCCACCAGCGGCTCAACGTTGATCGAGAACCCCAGGCTCTTCTTGTCTTGATTGGGATACAGCTCGACCAGGCGGGCTGCGATGCGGCGAAATTCGTCTCTCGCCTGCTCGATCGTGATACCTGGTTTTAGCCGGCCGATTACCTGCGGACCATGAGGCCCGCTCATTCCTGGAGCAACTTCGGCAGGAGGATATGTGAGCGGCATCCACAGGTCAGCTTTGAAATCCGCATCGGGTAATGCCGGGATCACGCCAACCACGCGGTAGCTTTCCCAACTGATCTGAATATTTCTTCCAATGATGGTCCGGTCTCCGCCGTACCGCCGCTTCCACAACCCTTCCGAAAGAATCACGACATGATGTCGTCCGTACTGTTCATCATCTTTGGTAAAAAGATGGCCGAGGATTGGCTTAACACCCAACATAGGGAACGCCGCAGACGTGACGCGCCTCCCGGGAGCATCCTCGGGTTGCCCTTCACCGGTCAATCCTCCGTCTCCGCTTTCAACTGCTGCGATAGCCGAGAAACAAGTCGCCAGCCGGCGATATTCGAGAAATTCGGAAAACGAAGGCTGCAATCCCACCAAACCGTAGTGAGGAAGATTTTCGGTGATGACCATCAGACGGCCGGCATCCGGATAAGGAATGGGATGCAGCAACACGGCGTCCACCGCTGAGAAGATCGCCGTACTGGCGCCAATTGCGACCGACAGCGTCACTACGGCGACGATGCTGAAACCGGGGCTCTTCAGAAGCTGACGGATCGCGAAGCGAATGTCTTGGAGCATGCAACGTCCTTTTAATGCGATCTAAGGGCCCGGCGAAACGTATTCCAGTTTACCCGGCATTTTCCTAGAGAGCATTTGCCCACCTGTTCCGGGCTACGTCGCGTTGTGGTAGTCTCCACAGACGGTACGGCAGGCCATCAACAAAGCAACGGCCGGCCCAGCTCAGAGGATGAGCTGGAACCGGCCGCTGTGCCCGAGGGGCAACTTGGTTAGACCGCTAGGAAAAGCGTGTTGCCCTCACGGTCCACCAGCAACAGGACGGGCGCGTCGTGAGCGGATGCCCTGAGAGCCTGGTTGAAGTCTTTCACCGTTTTCACCGGCTGATGGTTGACCTGCTGGATCACGTCTCCAGGTTGCAGACCCGCGTCAGCCGCGCGGCTGGCCGGATTTACCTCGTCCACCACCACGCCCTTCGTCGTTACCGGCAGTTTCAACTGCTGCGCCGTTTCGGGAGTGAGGTTAGATACGTTGACACCCTCCAATCCACTCTCCGAATGGTCTTGGCCGGTCGAAGCCTGCTCTTGTTTAGACGGGAACGCGCCAAGCTCGACGGCGACTTCCTGCGTTTTGCCGTCACGCAGCACCGTCAGATTCACTTTCGCGCTTGGCTCCATCATCCCGATCTTCAGGCGCAACTGATTAGCGTCTGCGATGGGTTGTCCATTGACTGCGAGAATGATGTCGCCGGTCTTCAGATCGGCCCTGGAGGCCGGACTGTTAGGGGTGACATCGCCTACCAACGCTCCCTCCGATTGACCGGCGTGGAAGGCCTTGGCCATGGCGGGCGTCACATCTTGCGGCAGAATGCCCAGATACGCGCGCTCGACTTTCCCGTGCTTCAGGATCTGGTCCATGTCATAGCGGGCCATGTTGATGGGCACTGCGAAGCCGATGCCCTGGCTGCCGCCGGAGTTGCCCACAATGGCGGT
>JASHOO010000757.1 GCA_030041035.1 Bryobacteraceae bacterium
TGCAAATTGCAAGGAAACTCCCGCGCGCGCATCGTCGCCGTCGAGCCCGCGGCCTGCCCCAGTCTCACGCGCGGCCGCTTCGCATACGATTTCGGCGACACGGCGCATCTGACTCCGCTGGTGAAAATGCACACTCTGGGCAGCGTGTTCGTGCCGCCCGGCATCCATGCAGGCGGCCTGCGCTATCACGGCATGGCGCCGCTCATTTCTCACGCGCTCGATCTCGGGCTGATCGAAGCGACCTCGGTGCAGCAGCTCGATGCCTTTGCCGCCGGCGTCGAGTTCGCCCGTGCCGAGGGCATCCTTCCTGCGCCCGAAGCCAATCACGCCGTCGCCGGCGCCATCCGCGAAGCCCTGCGCGCGAAGCAGGAGGGCGTGAGCCGCACGATTTTGTTCAATCTCTGCGGCCACGGCCACTTCGACATGCAGGCTTACATCGACTATCACGCCGGTAAACTTCAGAATTACGACTATCCCGCCGAAGAGATCGCCATGGCTCTGGCCGGGCTGCCCACCGTGTAAACCGGCTACTGTCTGGTTTACAAACTCAGTTCGCTTTTGCGGCGGGCCAGCCCCGTGGCCGGGTGCCACTTTGTCACTGTTTTTGACCTGGTTGTCGCTCCTGGCCGGGAATCCGTGTCACAGCGTAACGTTATCCATCTAGAGCAAACACCTGAAGAATAGTGCATCGATGCCATAGAAACTTTGGACAATCGATTGCCTCTTCGCCTCCGGAAGCTACGCAACTGGAGTAACTATGCACGCCTTCGTTTTAAGGCAACTGAAACCGCTCTCCCGTTTGGGAGTTCTTTTACTTCTTTTGTTAACCGTTACCGGGGCATTTGCGGACAACTCTAAAATTTCGCCGGATCTTCTGCCGCTGCTGTCAAATCCTTCGGCGCAGATCAACGTGATTGTGCAATACAATTCTCCACCGCAGACGTGCAACGCGGGCGGGCTCCTGGGAGGTCTTCTCTGTACCGTGGTCAATCTGCTCGGCGGCGTGGTGAACACCGTGTTCAGCCTGATCAACGCGGTAGCCGGGACGGTGACGCCCAGCGAGATCGTCAACCTGTCCAATCAATCCAACGTGACTTACATCTCGCTCGATCGAACGGTCAACGCGTCGCTCGATTACACCGGCGACGCCGTCTTCGCACCCTCTGCCTGGAGCAGCGGGCTTACCGGAACGGGCGTCGGCATCGCCGTGATCGATAGCGGAATCTATCCTCACCCGGACCTCCAGAACGCCTGGGGCCAGTCGCGCATCGTCTACCGGCAAAGCTTCGTGAGCAGCGAGGTTCAATATGACGACTACGGTCACGGCACTCACGTGGCCGGTATCCTCGCAGGCAATGGCAGCTCCTCGTCCATGCCGGGAACCCTGCATCTACTCAGTGGAATTGCTCCCAATGCCAATTTGCTCGACCTGCGCGTGCTCGATGAAAACGGTGCTTCCACCGACAGTCTCGTGATCGCTGCCCTCCAGCAGGCTGTACAGCTCAAGAACCAATACAACGTTCGCGTGATCAATATTTCGCTTGGCCGACCGATCTATGAAAGCTGCACCCTCGACCCGCTTTGCCAGGCCGTAGAAGCGGCTTGGAAGAGCGGCATCGTGGTGGTGGTAGCGGCCGGCAACGCTGGCCGCACTGGCTACGCCACCATTACCGCTCCCGGAAACAGTCCGCACGCCATTACTGTCGGATGCATGAAGACGGAAGAAACCTACATTCGCTCCGACGATCGCATTGCCAGCTACAGCTCGCGCGGCCCGACCTATGTCGACCTCACGGTCAAGCCGGACGTCGTGGCTCCGGGAAACACGGTCGTGTCGCTGCTCGACCCGGGATCGACGCTGGCCAACGAGTATCCCGCCAACATCGTTCCGCCGTCTTATTACTCTCCCGGAAGCTCGTCGGGACCGTCTCTCTATTTCCGCCTCAGCGGCACCAGCATGGCGACCCCCGTCGTCGCCGGTGCAGCCGCCTTGATGCTCCAGGCGAATCCGAACCTGAGCAACGAAACCATTAAGGCGCGTCTGATGGAGGGCGCCACTAAGAATTTCCCGATCTACAGCACCGCCACCGACCCGACTACCGGCCAGACTTACATCGACTTTTATGACATTTTCACCATCGGTGCCGGTTATCTCGATATCGAAAACGCTCTCCAGAGTCAGGCGGTTGCCTATGGGAGCGCTGAGTCTCCGAGCGTTCTGTATAACCCCATCACGCAGCAGGTCTCGCTTCTCACCAACGCCAACGAGATCTGGGGAAGCAGCGCCATCTGGGGCAGCAACATAGTCTGGGGCACCACCGTGATCTCGGGTTCTAACGTAGTCTGGGGCACGAATGTCGTGTGGGGCACCGATAACGTGAACGGTGAGAATGTCGTCTGGGGCTCGAACGTGGTTTGGGGCACGGGTGGAGACTGGGCCACCACCGAGGGCGTGGGAGAGAACTGATTTGTCTTCGCTCGCCGACTCAAACACGGGGCCAGCCATGTCGATCCGGACCAGAATCTTCATCAACCTGGTGATCGTGGTCGGATGGATTGAGCTGGCCCGCAACTTGTTCGCCTGGCGCGCCGACGATCCGATCGGCTTTCTGGTCTACTTCGTCGTCGCGCTGATGCTCTCGGGCTTGAAGCTGCGCCTGCCCGGAGTCACAGGAACCATCTCGGTCTGCTTCCTGTTCGTCCTCATCGGCATCGTTTCGCTGAACCTGCCGCAGGTGCTGCTCACCGGTTGCGCCGCGGTGCTGGTCCAGTACTTCTGGCATGCCGCGGGCAAGCTCCGCGTGGTGCAGGGGCTGTTCAACATCGGCAGCGCCGCGTTTGCCATCAGCGCTTCCTTTCGTGTTTTCCATTCGGTGTGGCTGCGCAGTCTGCCCCTGGAACCCGCGGTTTTGCTGGTCATGCTGGCCTGCTGCTACTTTGTCACCACCACTCTGCTGGTGGCCGCGGTCATCGCCTTCACCGAAGGGCGGTCGCTTCGCGGCGTGTGGCGCGCCTCCTATCTCTGGGCGCTGCCCTATTACTTGCTGGGCGCCGCGACCGCCGGGTTATTTGAGGTCGCCCAGCGCCGGTTAGGCTGGCAGACCTCCATGCTCGTGATTCCTGCCACCTATCTCGTCTACCGCTCTTATCGCCTTTATCTCGACCGCCTGGAAGACAAGCGCAAACACGCCGAGGAAACCGCGGCTCTGCACCTGCGCACCATTGAGTCCCTCGCGCTGGCCATCGAAGCCAAGGATCACACCACTCA
>JASHOO010000758.1 GCA_030041035.1 Bryobacteraceae bacterium
GCGCCTCGACGACATTCCGGTTCTGGTGGCTCATTTCGCGCGGCAGATCGGTGACCAAAACGGCTGGAAAACGCAGACTTTCAGCCCGGAAGCGATTTCGGCCTTACAGCGCTACTCGTGGCCGGGCAATGTGCGGGAATTGCGCAACATCGTGGAGCGTTTATTACTGCTTTCCGGTGATACGGTCGACGGGGGAATCGTGGAAGCGACTCTCCCACCACAAGTTACGGTTTCCCCGACAGCTCCTCCCTCCAGCGGCACCCTGGCCGAACGCGTGGACGCCTTCGAGCGCGATGTGCTACTGGCGGAATTGAAGCGCCACGCATACCGCATGACGGAGACCGCGAAGGTGCTGGGTCTCGAGCGCAGCCATCTCTATAAGAAGTGTCAAGCGCTGGGGATCGATTTACAAGCCGTGAAAAAGGGCGAAAGCGTGGATTAAGCTCACGCCATTGCGAGAATTTTGTCGAACGCTTCGGAAACCTTGCGCGGCTTGTCGGGATCGTTTGGGTCGTGGCTGATCTCGGGTGACATGAAGCCGCGGTAGCCCACTTTCACGAAGGCTGCCATCACAGCTTTCCAGTCCACATCACCTTGGAGCAAGTCAGCAAACTGCCCCTGCTCATAGCGGGTGGAGAGCTTGTAATCCTTCAGATGAACGCGCTTGATGCGCGGCCCGAGAGTCAAGATCCAATCCTGCGGATATCCGTACTGCATCACGTTGCCGACATCGAAGTGCGATTGGATCCATGGGCTGTGAAACTGGTCGATAAAGTTGCGCATCTCGACCGGGCTGAGGAGGAACTTGTTCCAAACGTTCTCCGGCGTGAGGCAGACTTTGGCCTCCTCGGCCCACGGAATGGCTTTGGGAAGCTCGGCGCTGACGCGGTCCCAGGTGTCCTGGTAACCGAACAGGAATTTGGGCCCGTCGCCCAGGCGGCAGAGATAGAGCAGCGTGGCGCCGCAATTGAGATGCCTGGCGAACTCGAGGCCTTGCTTCAGGCCATCGAGGCTTTTCGCACGCACCGCTGGATCGGGGCTGTTGATCGGGTTGGCGCGAAACGCGCCGCCCATCCACATACTGGCGATCTGGATTCCGGTCTGCTGCGCGGCATCCCCAAGGCGTTTGACTTCATCGGCGCTGAGCGACGGCGAGATCTCCTCGCCGAAGCGCAATTCGATAGCCTCGAAGCCGGCATTTTTCGCCTGCCGGAATTTCTCAGTGACCGGCATGGCCGAAGGAAACATGATCGAGCAGATGCTCTTGATGAAACGGGGAGACAGCGGTTGCGCGGGAAGCGCGGTAGCGGCCCCTAATGCGAGAAAGTGTCTGCGATTCACCGAACCAGTGTAACGCCGGCCTGTTACATTGTGTGCTGCTCGCGCCACCAGCGAAAATCTCGGAGCCGGTCGCCCTCGCCGCGGGGTAGCTGGATGGCGGGCGAAGGTATGGAGCGGCTATCAGCGGGCGGCCCGGGGAACCTCTGCCATGTGCCCCGAGATCGGTGCCACTTGCTTTCGGGATTTGAGGTCTCCGTCCCTGGTTTCCCCGACGATTGATCTTGGCGCTAAGATCTGGTCCGCGGCGGAAAACTGACCTTGCCTTCATGTACGTAGGCGAGAGGTTTACGCTAGACGGGATGCTCGGCGAATTCTACTCAGCCTGGCAATTCCGCGGATGGATAACTAAAGACATCATTGAAGACGATAAAAATCTTCACTAACAATGGGGTAGGAACTCTCCGCCAGTGTCCATTGGGCCTGCCACGTTAGCTTTCAGCCAGCGCAGCACAATGACGCCTATCGATGGCGAGTAGGTCGGCTTTCATGAGTATCTTCAGCAAACGCAGCCCGGGAGAGGCGGCGCCCCCAACGTCACGAGGGGACGCGGCTCCGCCGTCTAATCCGACAGCATCAGCGAAAAAGGAGGCAACACCTTTGTCCACCATTCCGTTTAAAGCCCCAGAGCCTGACAAAGCGAGCGGGCAAGCCACCATTGGCAAGGCCGTGAAAATCAACGGCCAGATCTACAGTAAAGAGGACCTGTACGTCGACGGCGACGTCGAGGGGACCATTGAACTTGAGAAGCACCGATTGACCATTGGACCCAACGGGAAGGTGCGTTGCAACATCAGTGCGCGCGAAGTCGTGATTTTGGGAAATTGCCAGGGCAATATCGATGCCACCGAGAAGCTGGATGTCCGCAAGGATGCCCGTGTGGTGGGCGACCTCAAGACGGCACGGCTGCTGATCGAGGACGGTGCGTATTTCAAGGGAAGCATCGATGTCGTGAAGCCAGAACCGCCTAATCCCGTTCTTAGTTTTCCGCCGAGGCCGCAGGCTATGGCCGCTGCCGCTACCCCCGCGAACTCACACAGCGCGGCCATGGCAGGTGAATTTGGAGAAGCACGCGGGTAAACACGGGTGCGCCCGACGAAACGAGTTACTGGCGGCGCCGGCCCCGCCTGCAAGAGCTTTCCAAAAAGCCTCCGAAACTGCTATCCGAAAACTGTCACAACCGCTGGGTCAGCAAAGTGCCGGGTTCGCCTGTCCGAAAGGTGAAGGTTTTTGGAAGATCCCGTCAATGACGGCTGGATGCACGGAAAACGTCTCCAGTCTTGTGGTCACCACGCCGGGATCGGCGTCGGTTGCTTTCGGGATTTGAGGTCTCCGTCCCTGGTTTCTTCTGTAGGTTACAACGTGTCCCCCCGATCGGCGTCACTTCCTTTCGGGGTTCCCTGGTTTCGGTTGCGCCCGCTCGCAGCAACCGCCCAACTCCCAGATTTTGACGTGGTTATTCCCGGACGTAACCAGATACCTGCCGTCCGGCGTAAACTGTATCACGTCAAAGTTAGCGACCAGTCGTTGGTATCGCCCAGGGGCAACGCTGTCGTGTAGAACCGTTGCGACCTTACGTCCGGAAGCAACTTCATAAATCCCTACGGCGAGGTCAATGTTCCTCGGTCCAGAGATCTTGCTTCCGAGTGCCACGAGTTTTCCGTCCGGTGAAATCGCCAAGCCTTCCGTCCCGTCGAGTGATAGCCGGGCAAGCGTCGCGCCGTCATGACCGTCGTAGACACCAATGTAATGCCGAGGCTGTCGGTCTTGGACCTGAAAGTCAAGGACAGCCGCCGCGACTCGGTCGCCGCCCGGTGTGATGGAGAGGCGCCTTATGCCAAATAGTTCGGGTTCGATGCTCCGTGTCCAGACGACACCCAGATCTTCTGTACGGCGAAAAACAAGGAAGTGGCCGTCCGCATGCACGAGCGTTTTACGGTCCGCGGATACGACAGGATATGCACCTTGATATAAGGACTTCGACATTACTGCTGCGGGGACGGAGTATGGGACGCGAGCCGTCTCCCGGAAATCTGGCAGCTCGGCAAGAATAAGTGCCGCTACGTCAGCCTCATTCGGTGCAGACTGCATCCCGAGGAGTGTCTGATCATTTAGGGCAATGTACCCAATGTACCCGTCGCTGGGACCTAGATGGCGAATGTGTTCGTTTGACTGACCTGTTCTAACATTGACAAGGAATTGCTGCGTATCTTTGGACGACGATGATAGGACTACGGTTTCCAAGTAAAGCACCTCGCTGTCACTGAAGAAGCTACCCGTGACGAAACGTGAACGGAGGTGATGCGAGGTGTAGATTGGTTTCCAAGCCTTGGTCTCAACGACATTAAGAACTTCGCCTTGGACGGAGCCACCTTCCGATGTTCGCGAATCACCCCGGATCGTGAACGTCATTAACGGGTGTTTTGTGAAATACAGGCACAACTTGCTGCCATCAGGTGAAACCGCAATCAGCGAAGTGTCCTGGAACTCCCTCACCAAGGTGCCTGTCCAGGGTTGTAACGAGTCGATGGCCGCCAAGCGATTCTGCGCCTGGACTTGGCTCGCGGTCATTGATAGGGCAACCATCACTGACCACAAGCCAAGGTGACTTGACGCCAAAGGATGCAAGATGGTTGTCATTGGGGACAGTTAAACACTTTGATACCTCGGCTCATAAGCGCGGCAGCGACCTGCGTGTAATTGGTATCGTTGCCGGTAATTTGGTTGCGTATAACATTACGGATGTACCCGATCAGGCTGAGTATGTCGCCGCCGAGTAGACTCGGATTGTTAGGATCGATATCCAACTGTATATCTCCACCTGGTTGCGCCGTAATCTGCATCGACCAATTCGGTACGTTTTGTCGCCAATTGCCGCCACGCCCGTAGCCACCATGGTGAAATGGGTCCCAACCCGCTCCTGAAAAATTGGCGTTAAGACTGTTTCGCAGGTCGGTGAAAGTACCGGGTTCGCCGACATCGGTTAGATTTAGTTCTGTCTGGTTTTCACCTGCGCCGGCAATCCAGATTGCACTAGAGGAGGATAACTGATACCCGGTAAGGTTAACACCAAGCTGGGCAGCATCCCCCGTGATCGTCAGAAATACCAACTGTTGAGCCGGAGTTAGGGAGCTGAAAGAGACATTTCCGAGCAGTTTCTGCTGGAGCGGGCTCAGAGTTACTGCACCAGGATTGCTGGGACCGTAGGGAGGCTGGTTGCCTGCTCCCGGAACCGGACCCCCTCCGCTCCCACCCATGAAGCCCCCGGAAAACACCATCCCGCCGCTGCCGTAGCCGCCGCCATCGTCATCGTCGTCATCGTCGTCATCGTCTCCACCTCCTCCGCCACCCCCACTCCCCGCTTGGGCCAAGAACAGCCCCGGCGGATCGTAGTAATTGACTGGGTCATCTTCGGCGTACACGTATCGGTTCCAGCTTCCTGGGTCGGCCGGGTTGTTGACTGATCGCCGCGATGCCCGATACGGATCTGGCGTCAAGAACCTGCCGAGGATGGAGGAGTAGAATCTGTTCTTGGCGTAATCGAGGCCACTCTCGACATCGAAATAGTAGGTGGCAAAATTGTCCTCGTCTTGCTCTGGCGTGAACGCTGCGTAGTTTCGCCGTAGGGGTAGAAGTAGCTTAGCGAGCCCAGCCGGTCTGCACCGAGCACCTGGCCCGCAAACCACAACGTCGTCGTCGATCCGCAGATGCAGTACTGCGTCTCGCCGCTGGGGACGGTCAGTTGGTATACCGCCATCTTATGCCCCGCCGGATCGTAAACGGGCAGCGGGACAGACACCTTCATGGATGACCCGCGCCGATCCCCCGTGGCTGGTTTTTCAAGCGCCGCGACCAAAGGACCCAAACGATGAGGAGCAGTACGCCCAGTATCTGAGCGATACGAGCCAGTACATCTTCTAGGCTATGGGTATAGCGCATTCGGATCGCGTGGGGACCCTCGCGTTCCGGCTCGATGGTCATGAGTCCCAGGGCGTCGGGAGCAATCTTCAGCTCGCGACCTGATTCTGTGGCGTGCCAGGCAGGATCATACGTTTCCTGCACGAATACGATGTCGCCCGATCTGGTTTGGGCCGTGATTTCGGCCTCATGGGAGTTGAGCCAGCGAAGCTCAGCCGGTCTGCCGGAATGGCCAAGCGCGGCAACCAGGGGAAGGAGCGGGCCGACATCCAAACCATCATGTGGAGGCCGGCTTACGATCACCGATCGGTTGACGACATGAGCGAGCGAACCGGTTTCGCCGGGGACCCAATAAACCACGCTTTGACCATCGTGCCACGCTTCCGGTAAAACGCCCTCGAACTTGCGCGGGTAAAGGAACGGCTGGCCTAGCTGCGAACTCCCGGTAGCGGCCACGCCGACGGCGGCAACTCCGAAGGCTTTCAACCAGGTTGTGGCGGTTTCTCCGTTTTCTCCCGCGTAAATCAGGTAAGCGGCGATCGGCAGCTCGATATTGCGAACGCTTTGATCGCAGCAGCCAAAAAACTGCGGGACATCGGAATAGAGATTCATCCAGTAAGACACGGTTCCTGGCGCGAACACACGCCGGCTGTTCATGTTTGCGGCAAACCAATGGGCCATCTTGTATTCCACGGTGGTGGGGAAATCGATCGGCTGGCTGATCGACTGGGCGTAGTGCCGGTAGTGCCGGACCTGCGCCACGCACGCGACGGCGACTAAGCCCAGTGCCGCCGCCTGACTCCCCCGGGGAAGTCTTTTGGCAAGATTCAGGACGGCATATGCCAGCACCCCGGCCAGAGCCATTTCCATTTCGAGGTGGAATCGGGTACCGATCGGTACCAACGCCAATCCGAACCACATCCTGCCGGCCACGACCACCCAACTGATGCACGCGAAATAAATGAAGAAGCGGACCCAGCTATTCGTCCGGCGGCTCGAGAACCAGAAGTGCAAACCGGCTGCCGCGAGCCCGAGAGCGAGCACGCTCAGTATTCTGCTGCCGAGGGGCATTGCAACATCCATTGTCGCTGTACTGGCTTGAGCCGATCGAATCAGGGAGGGCGGGATCCAGGGCGCGGCGAGCAGATAGGCGGCCGCGGCGATGCCCACCAGAGTCGGCCAGTGCACAGGGCGGGACCCGCCGGTCTCCGCGCCCAGCTTCGAGAGACAATATGCGCCAAGCGCAAAGCTGAGCCCGGTGGTACCGGTCCAGTTCGTCAGCACCAGGGCCGCGAGTGCGACTGGGGCGGTAAGCAAGAACGGCCATTTTCGCGTGCAGGCAGCTTCATCCAGTAGCCAGATCAGCAAGGGCAACAACATTAAAGCCGTCAGATGCGGCCCTTCACCGTAGACCACCAGGGTCTGGAAGCGTTTGGCCCGCAGCCAACCGCCGACGTCGGCGCGGAACGCGGCAAACAAGAGCGTGGAAGGTGACAGCAGGGAATAAAAAATTCCGGCCATGACCGCGAATCCCAGGCGGTGGGTAGCGCGGTAACAAAGCCAAAACAAAGTAACCGGTCCCAGGCAATAAACCACCGCCGTCAGGAAATGGTAAGCGTGGGGCGGCGTCCAATGGACCAGCCGGGACAACTCCGCTATCAACAGGACCAGCCCGGGGTTGTAAACCTGCCTCACGGGTGTCCCATTCACCCACATCGGGCACCACTGCCAATCGGCGTGATCGGCCAGCCAGCGGCTGAAAGAGATGAATGCTGCCTCAATGGATCCGGTCTGCTTCGTGATCTCGACCCCAAACAGTGGCCGGCAGACATAGGCGTTTACGGCGAACAGAGCCAGCATCGAGGTCGCGATCAGAAACCTGGGATGAGTAGCGGATGTGCGATGCGGAGTGGCGACCATCCTGTTGAGTTAACCACAAGTGCATCGAGATCTCCATTTTCCTCGGTTGCGCCTGTGAGACCGGAAGCAGAGGCCGCCCAGCTACGGGGTGGTACGAGTTTCAGAGGCTTCGTGCGCAGGCGCAGCAATTTTGACATCCGGTTACGGCCGCCATCAGACCGAATATCATGTGCTTCGGGTTACCATAGCTGGAGAGTTTGGCGCAGGCTGATGTCCATCCTGACCGCCATGTGAGCCGCTTGGAATGGAAACCTCACTGGGAAGGTCAAATCGAATGCGAGTGGGTTTTTATGAAGCACGCTTTTGAATCCCGGAGCCGCCGTCGGTTTTTGTCTGGAGGCAGTTTTGCTGCGCTCCTCGCTGCCGGAGTACGTCCTCGTTACATTCGAGCCGCTCAACTTGCTGCTCAACATGGCGAGATTTACCGGGATCTGGGGGTGCGCCCGTTCATCAACGCCGCGGGAACCTATACAGTGCTCACAGGCTCGTTGCTGCCGGAACGCGCACGCCGAGCGATGGAAGATGCCTCGCGATGCTTCGTCCATTTGAACGATTTGCAGAAAGCGGCCGGCGAGCGGATCGCGAAATTGCTCGGGGTCGAAGCGGCGATGGTCACTTTGGGAGCAGCCTGCGGCATCATGCTGGCCACCGCGGCATGCGTCACGGGCAAGGATACCGAGAAGATCAGCCGGATTCCCAATCTTCAGGGCATGAAAAGCGAAGTCATCATTCCGCGTGAGCACCGCAACGGTTTTGATCACGCCGCGCGAAACGTGGGAATCAAACTCGTAGAAGTAGGTACGCTCGACGAACTCCACGGCGCCATCGGTCCGCAAACCGCCATGCTTTACTTCACCAATATTTTTGAGTACAAGAGCGCGATTAAGCGTCAGGAGTTCATTGCGGCCGGTAAGCGGGCTGGAATTCCGGTATTCAACGACGCCGCCGCGGAGTTGCCGCCAGCGACAAACCTCTCGAGCATCGTCCACGAGGGCTTCGACCTGGTGGGTTTCAGCGGAGGCAAGGGGTTGCGCGGACCCCAGAGTTCGGGCCTGCTGCTCGGTCGCAAAGATCTGATTCAGGCCGCGCTCCTCAACGCTAATCCCAACGAGGATGCGATCGGCCGGCCCGCTAAGGTCGGCAAAGAGGAGATCATGGGCCTATTGGCCGCGGTTGAGGAATATGTAGAACACGATCACGAAGCCGACCTAAGACTGTGGCGCGGTTTTATGGAAAGCATTGCCAAGGATCTACGTGCAATTTCTATGGTTACAGCCGAGGTGTACGTACCCGGTCCCGGCGGGCACCCGGTCCCGTATCTCCGCGTGCACTGGGATCAGAGCCGGCTGAATCTGAAATACGCAGACTGCGCCCAGCAATTGCGTGAGGGTGAACCCTCGATTGAGGTGAACGTAGATCCTGGCGGCCTCTCGCTCGCTTCTTATAATCTCTACCCCGGTGAGGAACGCATCGTCGGCTTCCGGCTGCGCGGAATCTTGCGTGAAGCAGTTGGGCGTAGCTGAGGGCGGGAGGGGCTCTTTGGGCAGAGGACTGTCGCGCCGGTTGTTTCGACAGGGCTCATCATCAACCCTCCTTTATTTCAGCTCAGGACGTCGGGGAACGCCTAGCGTCGCAACAGCATGGTCGGTTCAGGATGTAAAATCTGGTACGGAAGCAAAGATCACGCATGTACATTGACTGGCTGACGTGGAGCATCTGGGCTCTGGGGCTGGCGCTGCTGCTGTACTGGTGTATCCAGACGGTGCGCGAGCTCAAGTCGCTGTTCTCGCGCAAGCGCGGACTGTAGCGCTTCCTCATAAGCGACCTATGGGCCAACATACAATTGACGAGATTCACTCTCAACCCGAAATCTGGCGCCGCACTTTAGAAACCATGCTCGGCACCGCCAGTCCTTTAGGCGAGCTCGACGGCTTCGCACTCAAAGGTCCGGTGCTGTTTACCGGTTGCGGCTCTTCTTTTTACTTATCGCTGGCCGCCGCCGCCGTCTGGAGCCGCTTTGCAAGTATGCCGGGGATGGCGCTATCGGCCACCGACGTCATGATGTATCCGGAGTGCCACTTTCCCGCCCCCACGCAAGGCACGGTGGTGGCCATTTCGCGGTCCGGCAAAACGGTTGAGACGCGCGATGCGATCTGCAACCTTAAGCAAACGCAGGGATGGCCCGCTATTGGAATAACGTGTAACCCGGCGACTGTGGTTGCGGGCGCGTGCGACGCTGCCATCATTCTGGCCGAGGCCGCTGAAAAAAGCCGCTTCACCACCCGAGCATTCACCACCACACTACTCACGGCGCTGTTGTGGGCCGCGCGCTGCGGCGATTGTGAGCTGGAGAAAGAACTGATCCGAGCGCCCGATCTGGGGGCTCGATTGATCGAGCGCTACGAACCTAACGCTCAAGATCTGGCCCGGTCCGGTAACTTCGATCAGTACATCTACCTGGGTCAGGGCCCGTACTTCGGCCTGGCGTGTGAAGCCATGCTCAAAACCAAGGAAATGGCGTGCACTCCTGCTGAGGCGTATCACTCTCAAGAACTGCTACATGGTCCAAGGTACGCCGTAGGCAGCTCCACTTTGATTGTGGTGCTGCTGTCTGACGGCGGCTCCAAGTGGCAGCTGGAACTATTGCCCAAGCTCAAGGGCTTTGGCGCACAGGTGCTGGTGATCTGCGACCGTGTGTCAAAGGAGGTGAGCGGACATTCCGATTGGGTCTGGGAGCTCAACTCAGGCCTCTCGGATTACGGCCGGCTGCTTCTGGTTATGCCGTTGGTGCAGCTGTTCGCCTATTATCGAGCTTTGACCCTGGGCAAAACCCTCGATTGAATCGTGGATATCGTTGTTGTTGGCGATCTCAATGTAGACTTGGTGCTCACCGGCCTGCCAGCCCTGCCGGCCTATCGCGAGCTGCGCGTAGCGAAGGGTATGCGGTTTGCGCTGGGTGGCTCGTCCGGCATCTTTGCTTGTAACGCGGCACGCCTCGGATCCCGAGTGGGTTTTGTAGGCAAGGTTGGCGAAGACGAGTTCGGCGATTTTCTACAGTGCCGCCTCAAAGAAAGCGACGTCGACACCTCTCACCTGGTTCGCGCCCGCACCGAGCGGACCGGCATCTGCATCTCCATGTCGTTTCCGGAAGAGTACGCCATGGTGAGCTACGCAGGAATCCGCGAAACCTTCCGTTTGGAGGATGTCAACCTCGAGTACGTCAAAACCGCGCGGCACCTGCATATGTCCGGCTATTATCTGCTGCCCGCCATGCGGCCGGGCGTTGTCAGCCTTTTCCGCGAGGCCAAACAAGCCGGCCTGACTACTTCGCTCGATCCCGACCACGATGCTTCCGGCAAATGGGACGATGGCATTGGTGAGCTGTTTCCCTTCGTCGATTTCTTCTTCCCCAACGAGCACGAATCGCTTTGTATCACTGGCGCCAACGATTTGGAGACCGCCGCCACGCGCCTGCGGGGTGGGCCTGCAAATACGGTAATCAAACGCGGTGCTGAAGGAGCATTGGTTGTTTCGGGTTCGACCACGCTGTCCGTGCCCGCCTTCCGAGTCAAGCCGGTGGATACCACCGGGGCTGGAGACAGCTTCAATGCCGGTTTCATCTTTCAGTTTCTCCAGGACGCAACCCTAGAAAAATGCGTCCGCTGGGGCAATGCCTGCGGTGCACTCTCGACGCAAGCCCTTGGTGGCACGGAAGGTTTTCCCAACGTCTCCGAAGTGGAACGCTTCCTGGAAGGCCGATGAGCGCCGTCGATTACACCACGATTGTGTGTTTTCTGGCAGGCGTTTTCTGGTTGGGAACGCGGTTCCACAAATGGGTCGGCACGCCGGATGATTTCTATGTGGCGGGCCGCCAGTTGACACCGTTTATTCTTGCGGCCAGCATGACGACCGCCAATATCAGCCTTTTCAGCTTCATCGGAGTGAGCGGCACCGCCTATCAAAGCGGTATCTCCATTATCTGGCTGACCTGGACGGGCAACATGGCGCTGGTTTTCAGCGGGCTATTTGTGATTCCCGTGTTGCGGCGACTGCGCATCCGCACCATCCCCGAGTTTCTGGAGATGCGCTACAGCGGTTCGGTACGTATTCTGGTGAGCGCCCTTTGGGTGTTCCGGCTGGCTTTCTGGATTGCCGTAGTCCTCTATGCGGGCGTGACTGCGGCACAACAGCTTACCGGCATCGGATCGTTCACGCTTTGGATTCTGGTGTTCGCAATCATCGCGGTGGTCTACACCACGATGGGCGGCATGTGGTCCGTGGTGCTCACCAACAACCTGGGCTTCCTGCTGATGATGTGCGCCGTATTGACAATTTTCCCCATGGCCATGCGGGCGGTTGGCTGGCGGACGGGGCTCGCGGCACATGTGCCGCCGCATTACCTGGAGTTTGTGACGGCGGGCGGCAAATATAACTGGAAGTTCGTGATCGCCATTCTGGCGCTGGGCTTGCAATGGGCTACGCTCGACCAGGGGCTGCTGCAATCGGCCTTCTCTGCGCGCGATCCCCGCGTCGTATCGAAGGGCATGGTGCTGTCAGCGGTGATGATCACGCCCTTCGCCTTTCTGTGGATCCTCCCTGGACTGGCAGCCCGCGTTCTCTATCCCGGCTTGGAAAAGGGAGAGCTGGCGATTCCCACCCTGATCCTGCACCTGATTCCGATTGGCGCACTGGGCTTTGTCACCTGCGGGTTCATGGCATCGCTGCTTTCCACCATCGGCTCGAACCTCGGTGCCATCGCTACACTGATGGCCCACGACATTTACGGCAGCTTCCTGAACCGTCGTGCTTCGCCACGACAGTTGCTGATCGCCGTCCGCGTGGCTACGGTCCTAGCCGGACTGCTGACCATTGGATTGACTTACCTGGTGCCACGCCTGGGTGGCGCAGTGGACGCGTACCTCACCGTGATCAGCATCATGGATATGCCGCTTTTTGTGATCGCCATCCCATTTGGCCTGCTGTGGAAGCGCACCACGTGGCAGGGCGCTCTTACTGCCTATATCGCGGGTTCCCTGACGGGAGTCTTTCTCAAGTTCGGGCTCGGATGGGAGGTAGCGCCGGTGACCCTCATCAGCGGAGCTATGGCGGCGGTGGTCTGCCCGCTGGTGACACTGGCCACCAGGTCCGGGCAGCCGGTGCCGGTGCTTGATATTCTGCCGGATGAAAAGGCCGCCTTGCGACCGCCGGTTTACGCCGCTGGCCGGTGGGTATTGGCGCTGGGGTTTGTGATCTTTCTCGGCGGCGTTCTCACAGCCAGCCGAAGCGAAACTACAGCGTCCATAATCGCCCTGAGCGGCATGGTTCTGTATTTCTTAGCGGGGCTAGTCATGGCAAAATTCGCCTGAGAACCGCCGCAGCTTATCGTCAATGTGCCGGTTGCCCGCTCTGGTTGGCCGCTTCGACGCGCTCGCCGCGAATCCACTCGAGAATGGTCCTGTACTGCCAGCTTGATTCGTCACCCGGCCACCGCTCGCCACCGTTGTGTGTCGCCAGATAATCGTCGACGTTGCCGGCGGCGTCAGTTGGCCGTGTGGGTTTAACGAGCATGAGGCTGTGGTTTGGATCGCGAATGTCGACCACGCGCATGGCGTACTTGTAGTTCGCCTCACTGTCCTGTGGGGAGAACTGTCCCTCCGCATTGGGAGGCCGCAGCTTGAAAATGACGTGCGTCGCGTGACACATCACGCAAGCCTTGCCATCGGCGCCCGGCGCAGCCAGAATCGGTTCCACCCTGGATACGAAGAAGTTGAAGTCGAGGACGGATCCTGGTTGTACGTCGGCCAGCGCTTCGTGCAGGTTCTTGCCTTCCAGTACCCTCGTCGCAATGAGTTGCAATCGCTCGTTGGGATCGGTCCGCAGCCGCTCCATCGCCGCCCGGAACTGAAGATTCTGTTCAATGCCTTTGACTTTGACCAGCAGGTCCAGCGATGCAGCCCTCACGTTGGCGTCCCGGTCGCTCAGGCTCTCCAAAACCGCCCGGAACACTAGCGGCTTATCCAGGAAGTCCGGGTCTTTGTAAACATACTTGCCGTTTCCAAGGAAATACCCTCGATCCTGCGAGACCGCGCCACCAGAAACGCCGAGATGCCGCCGCATGAATTTCGGGTCATTCACCTCCTCGATGAGGACGGCACGCTGCGAACTTCCCAGATGATCGAAGATCCTAGCGACCATTGGCTCCAGCGCCCCATCGTCCAGCAACCGCGCCAGGACGATTTGGATGCCAGCCCGCTGCATGTCTCCGTCCGGATCCTCAACGGCATCGAGCGCCCGGTTGTGCAGCTGCGGATCCTGCATCAACTCGGGGAAGGAAGCCGCCGCAGTCAGCACCTGTGAATAGTTCTTGACTCGCGGCGCCCGATCGAGCAGTGCACGCAGAGCCGAGATGATCTCGGGCTCTTGTGTCCAAGGCGAACCCGTCGGCAGCCCGGCCAGCAGCGGCAGCGTAACGGCCTGGGCTTCAGGGCTGCCATGGTTGAGTATCTCGGCGATCGTCTTCACCAGCGCACGATCCGGGGCGCCGCTCGGATCGATGTTGAGTACGCCGCGCTGCCCGTTTTCATAAACGTACCGCACCGTGTCGCGCACCTCAGGGTCCTGATCCAGGGCAAGCTGCAACGCGGCCCCGGCAAATCGCTCGTCGCCTGCTCCGCTCAGTGTGCTGCCCGCTTTCAAGACGTTGATCTTAGTATCGCTATCGGCGCCCCGCAGGCAGCCTATTAACGCCTCCTCCAGTTCCGGCCCGGAGCTGCGGAAGAAATGAATCAAGTCGCTGTCGTTTCCTATACGCGTTTGATAGAAGCCGTTACGGACGTCGTAATGAAAATCGGCTGTCTCGCGATAAGGCGGGTACTCGTAGCCGGGCTCGTGCAAATCCGGCACTCCCGAAACGTACTTGGTGAATACTGCCGGCAACGAGATCGCAACCGTGTTGGCTTTGAGCTGCGGCAGTGCGTAGTGCCTGACGTGAAAGTCCCAAAGCGCCTCGAGAATTCCCTGGCGTCCCAATGGTGTTGCGGTCCGTAGGACCCTGGCCAAGATCTGGGCCTGATCGCGTACCACGGCCTCGTATCCGTCGTTAATCCTGTTCTGGTCTTCTTTGGTGGCGGCGGCCTCAATCCATGCCCCGAGATATCCCGTGTTCTCGTCGAGCGCGTCGTACAGGCTCTCGTGTACAGCGCGCCGCACCACGGGATTCGTCTCGGTATTCAGCCTTCCGGCGAGGGCCTCGATGATCGCCGTGCGCGCGTCATGATCATCGACTTTCCAGTAGTACCATTGCCACAGCCCTCTCGCCGCGTTGAGCCGTACAGCGGGTACCGGATCATCCAGGTCGCGCGTCAGAGTAAGTCGCAATTGTGCGTCGTCCGCCAAATATTTGAAGTGCTGGTTGAATAGTTGAGTTGCCCCCCAGCGCGCTCGTGCGTCACGAGAGGCCAGCGCTGCAGTGAGTTCCGCACGAGCGCCTGCCGCAGTGTCCGGGCGCCGCTCGATGATCATGCGCATCGCCCATGCGGCGGTCCGTTGGACCATCTTGTTCGGGTCGCCGAGCGCGGCGACCAGCATCTTCACCGATTCCGGGTCCGCCATGTGCCCCAGAGCTCGCGCCGCCGCTTCGCGCGCCAGCGGCTGGTCGTTCGACGCCAGGATGGCCCGTACCTGACGCAAGACAGATTCGGGCGCCAAGTCCCACAATGCGTCCAGCTGCGAAAGCAGCAGCGGCAGATTGTTCTTGGCTAGTCGCCTTGGGGGCGGCGGAAACGCATCATCCCAGCCCTTTTCTTTTGCCGGTTTGGAATCGGGCCCCGGGTACAAAGTGGATAGCGCCATTACCGCGAACTGGGTTGCACGAAACGGCGTGTTGAACCCCTGGTAAACTGGATCTCCTTCCCAGCTCCCCTCTGGCCGCTGTGCATTCAGGAGCGCCTTCACGGCGCTCGCCAGGTGAGGGTCCGTCTCCGGCCGTCTGCCTGCCAAAGCCGCCGCGAGGACCGAGTGATACGAGATAAAGTCGGCCGGCTTTCCATTCTTATCGAACGCATAAGCCCACATCCCGTTCGCCTGCTGAAAACTGTAAAGTTGGCTGAGCAATTGCCCCAGTTGCGTCTGATACTTCTCGCGGCCGATCGTCGCCAGGAGGTGAATCTTCCAGTTCAGATCGATCATGTTTTTGGGCTCGTACGGCAGGGCAAGCTGCTCGATCCGGTCGCGCTCGGCTAGCCACTGCCTATCGCCAGTCTGCTGGTAGAGCATCTGGAACGTCTGCCAGCTCTGTGTGGCAATCTCGAACGGGCTTACTGTTGGTTCGCAGCCGTCGGTCTCATCACCCGGCATCGCTGTGCGGTCTTTATAGTGGATCTTCAGAAAGTTCCCGTAGGGCACATTAAAGCTGAGCCTCGGCGGATCGTGCGTCACGTTCTGCTCGAAGAGATTCTCAATCATCGGCAACCGGCTCGCCACCGTTCGTGCCGAATAAATCACCCGCACCCAATCAGCGCCCGGCTCGCCATAAAGTGGACGCTGGTTGTTGTAGATACGGTCGGTCAGAAACTCGAGCGCCGGCCGCTGCGTCGGCGGGTAGCCATTGGCTACCGCAGTCAGATAGCCCCGCGTCGTAAACTGCGTCGGATGGCAAGCGATGCAAAGCTGCGTGTCGGAGTGCACCATGGTGGTCCGCAACGCCACAGCGCCCCGGCGTGGCGTGTTCGACAGCCACGTGTCTCCCATGTTGATGAGAAAATCCATCCCCGTACGCACTGCCTGACGCGGATCCTGATACGGTGGCACCGGGTAGTCGGAGGTGTGTAACTGGTAGGCCGGATGGTTGGCATCTACCCGCACATAATAGGTCTCTTCGGGTTTGAGAATGCGCGTACGGAACTTATAAAGGCCCGGATAATTCTGCGTGGCTTCGATCTGATAGACCGATGCGCCGTCGGTGTACGGCACGACATCCGGCTGGCCCGCGGCATTCCTGCCCCGCTGGAAGATGTCCACGTCCAGAGGTACTTCGCGGTCCGTGATGTCGAGAACAAAATACGCGAGCCTCGGTTGTGTGCCGTGGAACGTGAAGCGGAACCATTGGAAACCCTTGAGCATCGCTGCATAGCGGTCCTCGCCCGCTGCCGGTGCGTAAGGCCGTTCGTCGTCCGCCCCAAAGATCGTCTGGCCGAACTCGAACGGCTCCGCATCCTGCCATGTCGCGTTTGGAGCTGCCGCGATTACGGATGGCTCGGCGCTTCGCATGCGGATCCGGTGGAACCCAGTTTCGACCTCGGGCATAGATTCGCCACCCGCCGCGTTGAGGCTGACCGTGATCTGGCCGCGCGCGCGGGGCCGGAGCGTGAGATAAAGATCCAAATCGGCCGTATGCAGCCACTTCTCTGCGACGGCTCCGCGTGCGTCTGCGACGGCAACGTGCACTTGTTGGCTGCCCTGTAGTTCGGCAGGATTTCTGATCGCCACCGTGAGCGAGTAAAGCGACCCCGGTTCCGCCACACCTAGACGCAAACGGCGCTCGCGTTGCGTGTTCGATACCTTTCCCGGACTCACCTGCACGGCCCGCAGCCGGGCGTCTCCCGCCATCACACCAACTGCGAGAAGTCCAAGCGCTAATAAAAGAACTCGATTGTCTGCTTTTTGCAATGCGAACTCCAAATGCCGCGACTCGATCGATCCGCTCCAATATCATAAGTCAGACAGAGCATCAGCGGCCCGCCGAACATGACCCTCTGAAAATGTGTAATGTGTGATACGCATCTAGCCCAGCCGGATTGGAGTATGATTCCTTGGAAATGCGATGAACCATCGAAAAAGCCCAAGTGAGGGGTGGAAACCAACGGTGAAATCGACATCTTACATCCGATCATTCTGCTGGGTCGCCGGCCTCGCAGCGTTGGCAGATTGCTTCCTTGTGCCGCTGCGGGCCGCGAATGAAACCGAACTCAAAGATGAATCGGGACACACGATTGTCAGATATGTGATCGAAGTGCCGGATGGCATCTCTCCTGCCGGCACCACGGATCCGGTCAGGCAGGTCGGTTTGATTCTGTGCTTCCAGGAGCACGACACGCCTACCGGAAACGATCTGTTTCCCGTGCGCCAGTCGTTATGGCGTCAGGGAATTATCGAACACTACATTCTGCTGGCCGCCGCACCACAGGGCCGGAAATTCGGACCGCAGGATCACGAGCCGCTCGAGAAGTTGATCTCGTGGGCGAAGCAGACCTATCCGATCAATCCGCGCCGCGTGTACATGTATGGCAAGGGCGAGGGCGCTAAAATCTCCGCCGAGTTCATGATGACACATCCCAGTATTGTCACGGCCGCCATTATGTACAGTTGGGGCGCCTGGCTGATGCCGTCGGAGCTCACCGAGCCGCTGGATTTTGTCAACAGCGCTCCGGAGATTTACCTGACGCTGGGCCGGAGGGATTTGGATAATCACCTCTCGTGCGTGCGCGATGCTTATATTCGTTTGAAGGCTAAGGGCTATCACATCATTTACCGCGAGTTCAACGAACTGGGGGATCGGTCCTACCATCCGCCAAGCAATGACAACGCCATCGCCTGGGCGACCCGGCTGCGGAATAAGAACCTTCCACTTTCAACCGAGGAGACGAAACTGCTCAAGGCCTTTCACACGACGCCACCTCCTCCGGTTGACGGCTACTATCCTATGCTGGCCCTGGTCGGCGGTGCACCGGCCGGCCTGATTGTGCAAGAGCTGCTGGACTCCACAGACGCCAATGTGCGCGCAGCGGCGGCTGAGACCTGCAGCCATGCGATTTTCGATCACGCCACCACCGTAGCCCTCACAAAGAAGGTCTCCGATCCCTCAATCGAAGTACGTCGGGCGGC
>JASHOO010000759.1 GCA_030041035.1 Bryobacteraceae bacterium
CCACAAGAAAGAGCAGATCGCGGCCCTCCAGTTCGGCCTTCTCGATGAGCGAAGTAAACTGGCGGGAATCCATTTCGCGGCCCGCGGGATCGAGCAGGACCTTGCGGGCAGACGGGTGCCGCTGCCATGGATCGAAGCGATCGGGCCGCACTTCGCGCATCTCGCAGGGAGCGTAATGCGTGATGCGCTGGACGAAATCGGCGGCGATGCGGTTGGCTTCCGCGCTGCGCGGCTTGCCGATGTAGTAAAGAAAGACCTTCACGCCGCGGGGATATCGAGGTTCTTGGCGTTGCGCCAGAGGCGTTCCAAATCATAATAGGATCGGGCGTGCGGGGAAAAGACATGAATGAGAAAGTCGCCGTAATCGAGCAGAATCCATTCGGCCTGGTTGTAGCCTTCCACGCTGAGCGGGAACTCGCCGCGTTCCTTGAGCTGGAGCCCGATTTCGTCGCTGATGGCCTGGGTCTGCCGGGCATTAGAGCCGGTGCAAAGCACGAAGTAGTCGGTGAAGGAGGTGATGCCGGTGAGATCCAAAACCTTAATGTCCGACGCTTTTTTCGATTCAGCGGCGCGCACCGCCGTCAGCCAGGTGGGGATTTCGTGAAGGGTCCGTTCAGTCCTGCTCAGAAACGCTCCTAACGCTATCGTACTATAAGTGGCGCAACCGGAAAATGAAATGGCGGAGTCGGCGCGAAACTTCGCGGGGACATGGTGCGTACTGGTACACCTTAGTCCTGCTGAGCCTTGTGGCTGAAATTTAACCGGGATATCGTAACCACAGATGCGCAGATCGTGCTGTGTGGGGAGCGTTGTCTGCTTGCTGTTCTTTCTGGCCGGCGCCGGATTAGCGGGGGACAACTCTGAAAACACCGTCGCGCGCAAGAGGCCTCCAGTCAGTGTTCCAGATACCGCAAGGCCGGATTTCAAGGCTGACAGCACGGTAGTGCTGGTCAATGTCACGATCACCGATGCGCACGGCCACCTGGTTACAGGTTTACAGAAGGAGAATTTCCGGATCTTTGAGGAGAAGGCCGAGCAGGCGGTGCGTTACTTCTCGACCGAGGAGTCGCCGGCATCGGTCGCCCTGGTGCTGGATTTCAGCCGCAGCATGACCAAGAAGTTTCCGCAGCTTCGTGAAGCAGTGACCGAGTTTCTGAAGACCGCCAATCCGGAAGACGAATTCTGCCTGGTTGAATTCCGCGATCGCGCGGAACTTTCGATCGGTTTCACTTCGTCGCCGGAGGAGATTCAGAATCGCGTGGCGCTGGCGCAACCTCAGGGGCGAACTGCGTTGCTGGATGCCGTCTATCTGGCGTTGCGGCAGATGAAGACGGCGCGAAATCCGCGAAAGGCGCTGCTCATCGTCTCCGATGGCGGAGACAATCACAGCCGGTTTAACGCCCGTGAAGTGGAGGGCCTGGCGCGAGAATCGGACGCGGAGATTTATACCGTCGGCATCTGGGACCGGGCAGACCCGAGGCTCGGGGTGTTCGATTTAGCGGGGGGAGCGAACTTACTGGAGGAGATCAGCGAACAGGGAGGTGGACACCATTTCGAAGTCGACCGTCCGCGCGATCTGCCCGAAATCGCCGCGCGAATCGGGCGCGAGTTACGGCAACAATACGTACTGGGCTACATCTCGACGAATCCGGGCCACGACGGGAAGTACCGGCGCGTGCAGGTGAAGGTTGTGCGATCGCCCGGCCAGCCCAAGCTCTGGGCGTATTGGCGGCGCGGATATTACGCGCCGCTGGATTGACAAGCGTGCGGGTACCAGGCGAGGGCGGATGCGGCACGCCGCTCAGGCGAGCATTTCCTGAATTACGTTGCCGCCGAAATCCGTGAGCTTCTCGTTTCGGCCATTATGCAGGAACCAGAGGCGGTTCTGATCGAGGCCGAGAAGTTGCAGGATGGTAGCATGGAAATCCCGCATGTGATGGCGCGGCTCGACGGCGCGGAGGCCCATTTCGTCGGTTTCGCCAATGGCGACCCCGGGTTTCACGCCACCGCCCGCGAACCACATAGTGAATCCGTGCGGATTGTGGTCGCGGCCGTTGCCGCCTTGCGACATGGGTAGACGTCCGAATTCGGCGCCCCAGATGACCAGCGTGGTGTCCAGCAGGCCGCGCTGCTTCAGATCCGTCAAAAGGCCGGCGATCGGCAGGTCGGTGATGCCGCACATTTTTTCGTGATTCGCCACGAGGTTGCTATGGGCATCCCACTGCATAGAGACGGGGCCGCCCCCGGAATAGATTTGCACAAAGCGCACGCCTCGCTCCACCAATCGCCGCGCCAGCAGGCAGCGCGTGCCGAACTCCGCTGTAGGCTTCTGATCCAACCCGTATAGAGCGCGGGTCGCCTGGTTTTCCCGGGAGATGTCCACGGCCTCAGGCGCGTGGCTTTGCATGCGGAACGCAAGCTCATAGGAACTGATGCGCGCGGCCATCTCGGTGTCGGTATCGAGCGTATCCATCTCGTTCATGCTTTGCAGAAAGTCGAGTGTGCGGCGCTGCCGCTCGGGCGTGACGCCGGCCGGAGGCTTCAGATTGATGATGGGATTGGGTCCCGGGCGGAACACAGTGCCTTGATAGACGGCGGGCAGGAAGCCGGCTCCCCAGCAGGGCGTGCCGCCTTCGGGCGTGCCTTCGGGCTGCGGCATGACGACGTAGGCGGGCAGATTTTCGCTCTCGCTGCCCAGGCCGTAGGTGATCCAGGAACCCATGCTGGGATATCCCATGAGGATGCGGCCGGTGTTGACCTGGTACATGGCCGGAGCGTGCACGGTGCTTTCGGTGTAGAAAGAGCGCACGAAGCACAGATCATCCACATGCTTGGACAGATGCGGGAATAGCGTGGAGACATCGCGCCCGCACTGGCCGTACTTGCTGAACTTCCACGGGCTCTTGAGCAGCGGTGTATCGCCCTTGGTGAATTCGCTCACGACCGTGCCGTAGCTGGCGGGAAGCAATTGTCCATCATATTTCTCGAGCGCAGGTTTGGGATCGAACGTGTCGATGTGGCTGGGCGCGCCGACCATAAACAGGAAGATCACCGACTTCGCGCGAGGCTTGAAGTGCGGTGGTTTGGCAGCCAGCGGGTTCACGCGCTGGCTGGCCCATGATGGCGGGTCGAGCAACGACGCCAGAGCGATCGCTCCAAAACCGTGGGCGGCGCGCACCAGGACATCGCGCCGCGTGACCGCAGGACGGAAATGCCGATTTTCAGGGGACATAGACAAACTCGTTTCGGTTCAGCAGCGCCAGGCACATATCGATCAGGTTTCCGCCTCTAGCGAAAAACTGCTTGGCCAGCTTCTTTTCAGCGGCCGACGGCGTTCGCGCCAGCGCCAGTTTCCAGGCTGTATTCACTTCGCAGGACTGGCTATCTTTCCTGCATTCCTTGCGCAGCCGATCCGCGAAGACCTGGGATTGCTCCTGCATGAAGTCGCTATTGAACAACGACAGAGCCTGCAACGCATGCGTGCTCACGGGACGGACGGGACACGACGTAATGTCATCCGGCTGATCGAATGCCGTCAACAGCGGCAAACGCACGCTCCGCTTGTTGTAGAGGTAGAGACTGCGCCGGTTCTGCACGCTTTTGTCGGGGTTGACGGGCCACAAGCCGTCGCGCTCGTGCTCGGTGAAGATGAGATCGTAGACTTCGGGTTCGATAGGAATGCGCACGGGCCGCCCGCCGATTTCGGGGTTCAAACTTCCGGTGACGGAGAGAATGTTGTCACGCAGTGTTTCGCCTTCCATGCGCTTGCGATTCATCCGCCAGTAGAGGCGGTTTTCGGGATCGACGGCTTCGCGGTCTTTATCGGGCGCCGCGCTTTCGAGGTAAACGCTGGAAGTGACGATCAGCCGGTCCATCGCCTTCACGCTCCAACCCCGGGCCACGAATTCCGAAGCCAGCCAGTCAAGCAGTTCGCGGTTCGCTGGACGATCCCCCATGACCCCGAAATCATTGGGTGTGCGTACAATGCCGGTTCCCATCCGGAATTGCCAAATGCGGTTCACCATGACGCGCGCGACCAGCGGGTTTTCCGACGAAGTTAGCCAGTTGGCGAGGGCGGTGCGGCGGCCGATGGTCGCCCTGGGAATTTCAAACGAGGCTTTGAGCACGCGGGGCACGGCGGGCTCAACGGGATCCAGTTTGTTTTTCGGGTCGCCCATGCGCAGCACGTAACCCTGCGGCGCAGGCTCGTCCATGTTGACATACGCGTAGGCCTGGGGAAGCGGATCGGGCTCGGTCGCCTCGACCTGATGCAACTGTTCGCGCAACTTCGCCCGCTTTTCCTTGTCCTCAGGCGTCATGGCGGCCAGCACGATATCCCACGTAGGCTCGATCTGACTCTTGGCGTTTTCGGCTAAAACCTTTTGCTCGTCGGTGCGGGATTTTTCCGGCGTCTTCCACGCTTCCTGAAGCTTAGGTTCGAGGGTGGCGAGGCGCTCGGTCTCGACGCGCTCACGATAAGGCTTCTGCAGTTGCTTCAGAGCATCCGTCACCGGCTTGAGGCGTTCCTGGTAGGCTTTCTCCGCCTCTTCCCAAGCAGTCTTCTCTTCCGGCGTGGAGATATCCACGTCCTCGCCCTTTGCGCCGGCGAAAACCGCTTGCAGCCTGTAGTAATCGGCCTGGAGAATGGGATCGAACTTGTGGTTGTGGCATCGCGCGCAGTTGACGGTCATGCCGAGGAAGGTTTGGCCGACCGAAGTGGCGATCTCGGTCAGAACCTCTTCACGGCTCATTTCGGGATCGATGTTTCCCGCCACCAGATGCTCCTGGCCGGCGCGCAGATAGCCGCTGGCAATCAGTGCTTCCCGATTGCCTGGAAACATTTCACCGCCGGCAATCTGTTCCTTGACGAAGCGATCATACGGCTTGTCCTGATTGAAGGCGTTGATTACGTAGTCGCGGTAACGCCAGGCGTGGGTGCGGTCGCCATCAATTTCGAAGCCGTTGGTATCGGAGTAGCGCACCACGTCCAGCCATTTCAGCGCCCAGCGCTCGCCGTAGTGCGGCGAGGCGAGCAGGCGGTCGACAACCTTCTGATAGGCGTCCGGGAAGCGGTCATGGACGAAAGCGTCCACCTCGGACGGCGTGGGAGGCAGGCCGATCAGATCGAACGTCACGCGGCGGATCAACTGGACCCGGTCCAGCGGTTCAGACGGCTGAAGCTTCCTGGCCTGGAGCGCCTTCAGGATGAAGGCGTCGATGGGAGTGCGCACCCAGGGATCCGAAATGTCCGGCACGGGGGGCCGCACAACCCTTTGGTACGCCCAGTACCTGCCCCGGACCCCGATGAATTTCGCTTCTTTATCAGCCGGTTCCTGGTCGTTTGCGAAACCGGCACCCAGCATTGCTACGGTTACCAGCGCAGCCCAAATGAGTTTACGCAACGGCACCCCCACGCTCAGTTAGTATAATTCGACCGGGCCGTTCCGAGCAAAGCCAGATAATTTCCTACACGCTCGCGAGCCATGAGTGAGAGCGCGCTACTAACAGCCCGAGCAGAGTCCAACCCGCAGTTTCGGATAACCGCGAATCATATCGGCCGACGAGCCGCTGCGGCCTTGGGTGACCGGACGCTCTCGCAGGCCGCGGATCGCCGCTGGAAAACTGATAGGCCCCGATTTCGTCAGCAGAATCTTGCGGTCGCGGCACACCATCCAGGTCAGTCGGGTTTCCGTTCCATGGCGCGTAATGGTTGTAGGTATTCGAAGAAGTGATGGCAACGCCGGCGTCTCTTGCCCCCGGTGGGTAAATCCGGTTCCCTTCTATTCATACGTTACACAATTGCACCATTTGCCCGTTTCATCGTAATGAGGCCAGGGACCGCCGGTGCGGAATCCGGAAACGATGACATCGTCGAACATACCGGTTGGCTCAAAGTAGCCGGGCCGGCGCAAGTGTTCCTTGATCACATCGTCGTTCAGCTCCAGGCCCAGTCCCGGCCGGTCGTCCGGAACCTTCACATAGCCTTTGTCGATAATCGGTTTGGGAACACCCGTGACCAGGTCTTGCCACCAGGGCATATCGAGGGCGTGGTTTTCCATGGCGAGGAAGTTATTTCCAAAAGTGGCGGCGCAGTGGTAACCCGCGAAACCGCCGATGGGCGAGCCCGCATGGTGCATCGCGACCTGTACGCCGCACATCGCAGCATAATCGGCTATTCGCTTGGTCTCGAGCAGTCCGCCTGAAGTTTCGATGTCGGGATGGATAGCGTCCACGGCGCGATGATCCAGCAGCGATTGGAAACCGCCTTCCAGCCCGAAGATGTCCTCGCCCGTCAGAACAGGCGTAACCGTAGCGTCGGAGATCGTCTTGTACGCCTCCCAATTCAGGTACGGATACTGGTTCCTTTCTGAAACCTGAAGCAGGTCCTCGGCCCAGGCCATGTGGTAGGGTTCGAAAGCCCGCGCGTAGCGGATCGAATCATTGAGATTGAGCGGACCGAAATGATCTGCGGCCAATGGCGCCCCCGGCGGGAGAACGTCGCGGATGGCGGCGATGTATTCGCACAGGTAGCCCAAGCCCTTTTCGGTGCAGACACCGCGCTCGTCGAGTGCGCCCGCACGGTCTTCGAGCATGCTGGATTGCAAGTCCATCTTGAAGAACGTCAAGCCCATTTCCCGCCGCTTGCGCATGCGTTCGGCATACACTTTGGGATCCGGATGACTGGTGGTGTCGGCGTAGATGCGAACACGGTCGTGATTCTTATTGCCAATGAGACGATACGCAGGAACGCCGTATACTTTGCCCGCAATATCGTGGAGGGCCATATCGACCGCGCTGTAGCCGCCGCCCATGCGCCCGTGGTTGGCAAATTCGCGAAGCCTTCTCAGGTTGCCCTCGATATCCAGCGGGTTCTTGCCTGCCAGGTGTGCCTTCAGGATCAGGGCAATGCCTTCCACTCCCGCGTCTCGCACTTCTCCTAAACCGTATACGTCCTGGTTGGTGTAGATCTTGATGAGCGGGTAATCGTAATTCGCGGCCACCCGGCAGGCGCGCATGTCCGTGATCTTCAATGTGCTGGGTGCGGAATTGCGATTGACTCGTTCCTGGGCGCTAACGGACCCTTGGGTACCCTTGAACAACGGCCCAAACATGGCCGCAGCCGTGGCGCTGCGAAACATGGAGCGGCGTGTCCATCGGGCTCTCTGTTTGTTCATGGTGATGGCCTCCAAATCCAGTTTTGACTGAAGGCCACGATAACACGCAGCCACCGCTGTCGGCGCCGGCCTGGTCCGCAAAAGATGCGGCTCCGGCGTGGCTGCGCCGGCCTACGTTTCCTGACTCGACGCAGGAGGCGGGGGAGGAGTTTCCGGCTTCGGAAGGTCCCTGGGGCTCGTGTCGCCCGCGGTCTCGGAGGCCTTCTCCTCGGCAGGCGGGCCTTCCAGTGCCGTATAAAACGTCTTCTTGACGTCTCGCCAAAACTGTCTGGTCAAGACTTCATTCATATGCGGTTTCGGTCCCGCAATCCATTTTACAACTCACGGGTCGAGTTCCATCACGGAACGGGCGCGGGTCAGGCGGAAGTGAGCCCGTGTCTTACACCACCAGCATCTGGTGATCCGGGCAGTCCAGATGAATGCCTTCGTAAAGCTGCCCGATCAGCGACGGCCCGTGTTTGGCAAGGAGGGGAATGATGGAGTAGAAACGCTCTTGCAGGTGGGAGTTGGGATAGACCAGACCGTTGAGACACGCAGCATCGCGCGCAGCGCGGGTATCGCGCGCCAGCATCTCGCGCCCGACTTTCCGCTCGATTTTCGAAAGCTGATAGGCGATCTTGTTGTAGCTCTTGCGCACCGCCGTGTCGAGCGTCGGATCGAATCGTGCCAGTTCTTCCTCGAGCCGCTGCACGCTCTGGCCCACCGCTTGGCGCGTTTCCTCCAGCACGCCTGCGAGTCCCGCCGGCACCAGCGATCGCGCCAACCGCTCGCGCAGCGCCACTTCTCCGTGGAAGAAATCCGGGAGGCAAAGCCCGTAGCGGTCCAGCAGTTTGCGGCTGCGGCTGTCGAGCACCGTGAACCCGCTGCGGTCGACCGCCACCGGCATGCGTCCCAACAGCGCCCGGTAGAGCACTTCGGCCTGCGCCAGATAGGCCAGTTCTGCCGGGCCCCCGATATACGCCACCGTCGGCAGCATAGAGTCCTGCACCACCGGGCGCAGCAGCGCATTGGGTGAAATATGCGTGGCGCGCTCCATCAGCTCTTCCGGTGAAAACCGCCCGTCGGGCGAAACATAGTTTCCGTTCTGCTTGCGCAGCGGCACGCGCCGCCCGTTCTGCAGTAAGAAGAAGAACGAGGTCTCGTCCTCCACGTGGACCTGCGCGTGGTAGCCGGCGGCGTTGAGCTGGCGGTCCCGCTCCATCACCAGCCGCTTCAGCTCGGGCGCTTGCCCGAGCGCGCTGCGAATCACGGGCGCAGCCAGATTCCGTACCCCCGGCGCCATCGGATCGATCTGTAAAATGTCGTACGCACCAAGTAGGTCGCGCAGCAGCGTGCCGAAGGCCTCGCCCATCGTTCGCCCCGGCAGGTAGGCCGCAGCCACTCGGTCGGCCGCCTCCGCGCCGAACGGCAAATCGCGCAACGCTGCGCGCAGCGCATCGATTGGAGCCGATGCCAGCCGGATCTCTCCCACCGGTTGGTTCGATCCCCGTGCGCTGTCGATCTCCAGTCTCACCGGCCGGTACTCGGCATCGAATACCCACGCGTGGTTGACCTCGGCAAAATCGTGGTCCTCGGTAGCCAGCCAGAACACCGGTACCGCCGGAATGCCGCGACTGGTCAAGTCGCTGGCTAACCGCGCCGCTGTGAGAGCCTTGTAAATTGTGTAGGCCGGCCCCGAAAAAAGCCCTACCTGCTGCCCCGTTACCACCGCTACCGTATCCGGCTGAGCCAGCCGGTCGAGCGAGGCGCTAGGCCCGTTCTGCGCATAGAGCGCCGAAACCAGCGTCGCCCGGTGCTCTGCGCTCAGGTGAATCTGGCCGGCCGCCGCCGCGTAAGATTCAGCATTGTAAGGGGGATACGCGTAAAACGCCGCGACCCGCTCGGGATGATAAACCAGATCCGCAAACAATTTGGTCGTGTGCGGCAACTCCGTATGGCGGATACACGTGCATTCCATGCAAGGTTCAGGTTACCAGATGTTAGACGGACATCGAAGGATTCCCGTATCGTGCGATTAGAGACAACTCAGGGCGGAGACGCGCATCAGCCCGCTGGCAGGATTTTTGAGATGTCGTTGTAAATCACGAACGCCATCACCACCATCAGGAAAACGAAGCCGACTTTGAATACAGCTTCCTTTACCTGCAGGCTGAGATCGCGCCGGATCAACATCTCGATCAGCAGCATCATGATGCCGCCGCCGTCGAGAATCGGAATGGGCAGCAGGTTGAAAATTGCCAGATTCAAGCTGACCGCCGACATCAGCCAGAAGAACGCCGAGGGGCCTTCGCGCGCCGCTTCGCCGGAAAGCCGCGCAATCCCAATCGGCCCTTCCAGTGACCTCGCCGACATCCGCCGCTCGATGATGCCTCCCAGGAATTTGAAGATCAGGGTGGCTCCCTTGATGTTCTCCTGGATGGAAGTCCGCAGTGCTTCCGGCAGCGAAAGCCGCGTCTCGACCACATGCAGGT
>JASHOO010000089.1 GCA_030041035.1 Bryobacteraceae bacterium
GCCCCAGCCGTTCCAGTACTGTCCGGCGAACGGCTTCTCGAAGGCGGCATTCCGATCGGCGCAGAAGCCGCGAGGGGGCACTTCATCCGAGCCGAGGGCTTTTCCCGTAACAAATTCGGAGACTGCGAGCATCTCGGCGCTACTCAGCCCCTTCGCCTGTGAAGCCATTTCCCCAAGCATTAACGCGCGCATCACGGCGCGAGGCGACATCTGCTTCATGGCATCGCGCAGGGGAGCACGCCCAAGGCCCTTGTCGTGGCACTCCGCGCAGCGCTTGGAATAGATGGCCGCTCCGTCCTGTGCGCTGGCAACGAGCGTGACAAACAGGCACGGCAGCAGCTTCAGTCTCATGTTCGCGAACTCTCCGACTGCGACGACGCCTGCTATCCGCCGGACTTCTGGTCTTTGTCTTTTTCTTTACCGGGATCCTTTTTCGGCCCGGCAAGCTCCGCCGGATCTGTGCCCAGCGGAATCGCGACATCGATGAACCCGACGAGCATTTCCTCCCAGGTCTGCTGCCCCCAACGGACTTCCTTCGTCGGGTCAGGGTTGAAGGGATTGTTTGGGGAATTATCGTAATGCGCGAGGGCTGTGATCACAGTGCCCTTGGGGAGCTTCACGGGGTGGGCCAGCTGGTAGGTGAGCTGCCAATTGAAGTCGTATTTCGGCATGAGGAATAATGTCTCCGACCTGCCGTCCGGGTACGTCACCCGAAATTCGAACGACTTGCCGCGCAAGTGCATGTGGGGAAAGAAATTGAGCAGTGTGGCGTCGCAGTTGAGGGTCACGCGGGCATCCACCGCCTGGTCCGGTGCTCCGGGTGGAATGCGGAAGCGCGTGTTGAAGACCGCTGTGTTCACTACGCGCTCGCGAGGCGGCTGCTTGGCGAAGACGATGCCGACCCGAGTACGGTCCACGGTCGCCTTACCGCTCGCCGTGTAATGCACAGAAAATATGAGATCCGATCCGGCCCTGACAAAGCGTGCCTGTCCGGGCTCCGTCTGGTAGGCAGTGCCCCCAGGTACGTAAACCGATACCACTTCATGATCCCCCAAAGCGAAGAGCTCACCTTCGCCGGTATCCGGCTCTTTGGCCGGCTCATCCTCGGGTTCGGTCAAGGGAACACCTGCCTTTATCTCCTCCATAAACTTCGACCCTGGAGGCCGCGTATACAGAACAACGTGATGCACTACTGAGCGCGCACCCGGGCGTATTTCAATCTTCTCGATCCACTTGTCTTCCGTGAAAGCTTTGGGAAGGAGAAAATCCATGTATTTCACCGTGCCCGTCGCCGGAACGGTAAAATCCACCGGCATCTCGTAAACCACGTCGGGCTTACCGATGGTCCAACCTTCCGCGAATTGGAGCGGGGGCGGGGCATCTTTGGGATCGCCCTCGACGGCACCCTGATCGACCCAGGCAACCAGCGTTTGCGTCTCCTCGGGCGCGAGGCGGCGATCGTTGGAGAAGTGGCCAACGGAGGGATCGGCGAACCACGGCGGCATCTTCCTGGTCAGCACGGCTTCTTTGATGGCTTTGGCCCAAGGCCGCGTGTCCTTGTAGGTGAGCATGGAGAAGGGTGCGGCTTCGCCGGGACGGTGACACTCCTGGCACCTCTTCTGTAACACGGGTAACACTTGCTTGTTGTAAGTGACGGCGGACGGTTCGACGTTTCCCGCCCACAAACTGCCAGTGACGACTAACGAGGCCACGAGAGCGCGCATCTAGCTCCTCCTAAACCGAAGTGGGCCCAATGGGAACGATTGTAAACAGATGTGACAGTTGGTGGCAACCAGGCGAAGTGTCCGGAAATGGGATTGGCTTTGTTTTTGCAATTTTGTTTTTTTTAGGCAAACGGTTTTGTTCGATAGAGATGTGGTGCCTCACTGACAGATATAGCATGGCGGCGGGCAGCACCATCGCAATATACAGGATCGGCCCCGGCGTCAGCTCCATTCGCCCCTCGTTGTTTGCCCTCTGCCGGCGGGGTGCGTATACTCGCTGAATTAGTCTCATTTCAGGAGAATGGTCAATGCATACGCGTTTTGCCGCCGGATTGGTGTTCCTTGTTTGCCGTTCGGTTTTGGCGCAGGGAATCGATATCGACATTCCCTACCAGGAATTCGTGCTCAAGAACGGACTCACGCTGATCGTGCATGAGGATCATAAAGCGCCCATTGTGGCGTTCAACGTCTGGTACCATGTGGGCTCGAAGAACGAGAAACCCGGCAAAACCGGATTCGCCCACCTGTTCGAGCACCTGATGTTCGGCGGCAGCGAGAATTTCAAGCACCGCTACATCGAAGCCATGGAACCGATCGGCGCCACCGACCTGAACGGCACAACCAACAACGATCGCACCAACTATTTCGAGGACGTGCCCACCTCGGCGCTGGACTACACGCTATGGCTCGAGTCGGACCGCATGGGCCACATGGTGGGTGCGATCGATCAGCAAACGCTCGACTTGCAGCGCGGTGTGGTGCAGAACGAGAAGCGGCAGGACGAAAATCAGCCGTACGGCGTTACCGAGGAACTCATCACGGAGAATACCTATCCGGCGGGCCATCCTTACTCCTGGACGGTGATCGGCTCGATGGAAGATCTCAACGCCGCTTCCCTGAACGATGTTCACGAATGGTTCAAGACTTATTACGGCCCGTCGAACGCGGTGATCGCCATCGCCGGCGACATCGATGCCAATACGGCGCGGGAGAAAGTCGAGAAATATTTCGGCGACATTCCGGCCAGCCCGCCGATCGCCAGGCAGCAGGTATGGATCGCGAAGATGACCGGGACGCATCGCCAGGTGGTTCAGGACCGGGTGCCGCAAGCGCGTGTTTATAAGATCTGGAACGTCCCGCAGGTGGGTGCGGCGGACACCGACTATCTGGACCTGGTGAGCGACGTTCTAGCGCAGGGCAAGAACTCGCGGCTTTATAAGCGCCTGGTATATGACGATCAGATCGCTACCAGCGCCTCGGCGAGCGTGTATCAGCGCGAGATCGGCAGCCAGTTCGGCATCGAGATCACGGCCAAGCCGGGCGGCGATCTGGCGGCGGCAGAGAAGGCTGCCGACGAAGAGCTGGCGCGTTTTCTGGAATCCGGACCGACAGCGCACGAAGTGGAGCGCGTGAAGACCGAGTACATGGCGAATTTCGTGCGCGGGATCGAGCGCATCGGCGGCTTCGGCGGCACGTCGGACCGGCTGGCGAGCAGCCAGATTTACGAGGGCAGCCCCGACGCTTACAAAGCCACGCTCGCGCGCATTCAGGCGGCCACGCCGGAAGACCTGCGGGCGGCGGCGCGGCGCTGGCTCTCGGATGGCGTCTACATTCTCGAAGTCCACCCCTATCCGCAATACACGACGGTGGCGACCAACGTGGACCGCTCCAAATTACCCGAGCCCGGTACGCCGCCGGAACTGCGGCTGCCCAAGGTGCAGCACGCCTCGCTCAGCAACGGCCTGAAAATCGTGCTGGCGGAACGGCACGAGCTTCCGCTGGTCAGTTTCTGGCTGGCGGTTGACGCCGGATACGCCGCCGACCAGTTCGGCCTTCCCGGAACCGCGCGGCTGGCGGGCACGCTGCTAACCGACGGCACCAAAACGCGCACCGCGCTCGAGATCAGCGACCAGCAGGCCATGCTGGGCGCGCGGATCGGCGCTTTTTCGAATCTCGATGAATCCATCGTCAGCTTGTCGGCGCTCAAGGCCAAGCTCGATCCTTCGCTTGCGCTCTATGCCGACGTGATTCTCAACCCTTCGTTTCCGCAGGCCGATTTCGACCGCGAGAAGAAGCTCCAGTTGGCCGCTGTGCAGCGCGAGAAGGTGACGGGAATTCTGATGGCGCTGCGCGTTTTTCCCGCGCTGGTTTACGGCCAGGGTCACGCCTACGGCAACTCATTCACGGGATCGGGCACGGAAGCGAGCGTGGCCAAGATGACGCGCGACGAGCTGGTGAAATTCCACTCCACCTGGTTCCATCCGAATGACGCCACGCTGGTGGTGACCGGCGATACCACGCTTGCCGAACTGACGCCCAAGCTCGAAAAACTGTTTGCCGGCTGGAAACCGGGAGAGCCGCCGCACAAGAATATCAGCCACGTCGATCTTCCCGCCAAGCCCACGGTCTATGTGCTGGACCGGCCGGGCGCGCTGCAATCCGACATCATCGTGGCCGAGGTGGCGCCGCCCAAGAACAACCCGGAGGAGATCGCCATCGAGACGATGAACGCGATCCTGGGCGGGGAATTCGGGGCGCGCATCAACATGAATCTGCGCGAGGATAAGCACTGGTCCTATGGTGCGCAGAGTATCGTGCTGGAAACCCGCGGCCAGCAAACCTTCCTGGTATACGCTCCCGTGCAGACGGATAAGACCAAGGAATCGCTCGGCGAGATCAGCAAAGAACTGGAGGGCATCATCGGCTCGCGTCCGCCCACCGACGCAGAACTGAAGAAGGCGCAGAACACCATCATCCTGCAACTGCCGGGCTCACGCGAAACCATCAATGAGGTGGGCAATTCGATTCTCGACCTGGTGCGCTTCAATTTGCCCGACGACTACTACCAGACCTACGCCGCCAAGGTGAAATCGCTGCGCACCGCGGATGTCACCGACGCCGCGCATACGGCAGTGCATCCGGAAGGTATGGTATGGGTGGTGGTCGGCGACCGAGCCAAGATCGAGGCGCCCATCCGCGAGCTGGGGCTTGGCGATCTCAAATTTCTCGACGCCGACGGCAAGCCGATCTGAGAAGGTGCGCTCCGCCACTGTCCGCTAACGCAACGGACGGTTCCAATAGCGGACAGGGCGATTGAGCCATGTCCAATACGCGCTTGCAGTTACAGCCTTGCTAATCGGTCGCCAAATTGCACTTCTAAATGGGTTATGAAGCAATGGATGCTGGCTTGGCGGTCGCTCGTGCGGCGGCCGGGTTTCGTTTCTGCGGTGGTTTTGATCCTGGCTCTCGGCATCGGAGCGAACACGGCGATCTTTTCGCTGGTGGACGCGGTGTTGCTCAAGCCGCTCTCTTACCCGAATCCCGACCGGCTGGTCACGGTCATGGAGACCAGCCCATCCAAGAACGAGTCGACCAGCCTCATCGCACCCGCGAGGCTGGACGACTGGAACCGAAGAAATCGGACGTTCGAGGTCATCTCCGCTTTTTACGGTGAGAACGTCACCGACACCAGTGGCGCGGAGCCTGAGCGGCTGGCCGCGCGCCGCGTTTTGCCACGCTATTTCGCTGTATTCGGCAGCAAGCCCGAGGCCGGCCGCACGCTTACGCCCGATGAAGAGGTGGCCGGCGGACCTTTATCCGTGGTGATCAGTCACGGTCTCTGGGAGCGGCGATACCACGAGGCTCCAAGCGCGATCGGCCAACGCCTGGTGATCGAAGGCCGCGGGTACACGATTGTCGGCGTGATGCCGAAGGAATTTGCCAGGAACACCGACGTTTGGATACCGGCACAGCTCGCCGCCGGTTTGATGCGCAACCGCGATGCGCGTTTTTGCATTGGCCTCGGACGCATGAAGCCGGGCGTGATCATCGCGCAGGCGCAGGAGGATCTGGCCCGCGTGCAACTCGACCTGGCGCGGGAGTTTCCGCAATCCGATAAAGGCTGGAGCGCGGTCGTGGGCGATTTGAAAGAAGCGCAGGTCTCGAGCTACCGGCGGGCGCTGCTGTTCGTCTTCGGCGCAGTCGGCCTGCTGCTGCTGATCGCCGTGGCCAACGTGTCCGGATTGATGCTGACTCAGCTCCAGCGGCGTGCGCGCGAGCTGGCCATTCGCGCCTCGATCGGCGGCACGCGCAGGCAAGTAGTGAGTGGCGTGTTGCGGGAAGCGTGGCTCATCGCTGCCGCCGGAGTGGGGCTGGGGTGCCTGGTGGCCGCCTGGCTGGTGGCCGGCCTGGCGAAGGCTTTCGATACCCTGCCGCATTCGGCCGAAATTCGTCTCGACTGGCGGGCCCTGCTATTCGCCGCGCTGGCCGGATGCCTCACCATCGTTCTTTGCGGGTTGTTGCCGGCGCTTCAGGCGAGCCGCGCCGACATCGTAGCGCTGCTTTCCCATGGCGGGCGAGGCGCCTCGGGTGCGCGGCAACGGTGGCAATCGGCTCTGGTGGCAGGCCAGATGGCCATCACGGTGTTGCTGCTCGCCAGCGCCGGGCTGATGCTGCGAAGCTACTACAACCTCTCTCACGTGGATCTCGGCTTCGATCCCGCTCACGCAATCACGTTCCACGTAGGCGCGGGATGGAGTGAGGACCGCACGCGCGTCGGTCAGATGCAAAAAGCGATCCTGGCACAACTCGAGCGCCTGCCCGGAGTGGAGGCCGCCGGCGACACCAATTTTCTGCCCACCATCGGGGCCACGCTGCGTTATCAGGTCACGCTCGAAGGTCTGCGCGGAGCCAGCGACAGCGGGCACCTGACCATCGGCGAGCGCAGCATCAGCCGCGGATATCTCGCAGCGCTGGGCACGCCGCTCGTGGCGGGCGAGGACTGCCCCGATATGGCTCCGGTCTCGAACGACCCGCGGGACGCTCCGCCTCCCAAAGCGCTGGTGAGCCGGCGGTTCGTGGAATTGTACGGCAAAGGCCAGAACGTCGTGGGTCGCCATCTCCAATGGGTCGATCAACCGCTCGGGCCTCCGATGGAGATTGTCGGCGTGGCCGGCAATGCCAGGGAAGATACGCTTCAGGTTACGCCCGCGCCTTATCTCTACGTCTGCATAGCGCCCGGCGGTTGGCCCGATCCGGAATACGTGGTCCGCACGCACGGCGACACGCGCGCCTTAATGCAAGCCATTCGTCCGGTCGTTCGCAACGTCGATTCCTCTCGCGCGGTGTTCGGCCTGCGCCCGGTGCAAGAGGTGATCAACGAATCGCTGGAAACGCCGGGACTCAATACGCGCATGCTGGCGGGTTTCGCGATGGCAGCGCTGCTGTTGGCCTCGGTGGGTCTCTATGGACTGGTGTCACTGGCGGTGGCGGCGCGCACGCGTGAGATCGGAGTTCGTATGGCTCTCGGCGCGGGTTCGTCGCAGATCGCCGGCCATGTGGTGGGTCGCGTGGCCCGCCTGCTGGCGGCAGGAACGGCTGCGGGACTCCTTCTCACGCTTCTCGCCGACCGCGTGCTGCGCTCCGTCTTGTTTGGAGTGAGCCCGTTGGATCTCGCGACGCTGGCGGCGACGGTTCTGACGCTGGCGGCTGTATCCGCGCTGGCCACACTCGCCCCGGCGAGGAGAGCCGCGCGCATCGATCCCCTGGAGGCCATTCGGACCGAGTAGACTCAAGATATGCGAGCCTTGTGGGCACTCGCTTTGCTTTCGGCCGTGTGCCTGTGCGGCCAGACGGAGCACAAGGACAAGGCGACTGACTACCCCGTGCACGCCATGGCGGGCAAAGTGGCCATCGGGGCGGATTACCTGGTCCACAGCATTCCCGCCGGCGACCAGATGCTCCTGGCCCGGGATTATCTGGTGGTGGAAGTGGCCGTGTTTCCTGCTCCGGGTGAACCGGTCACGATCGACGGCAATGCTTTCGCTCTCCGGCTGAACGGGAAAAAGCCTCCTCTGCCTTCGGATTCGCCGGGCTTCGTGGTGGCCTCGATCAAATACCCCGACTGGCAATCACCGCATCCCCATGCGGAAGCTTCCGCAGGATCGAGCACTGGCGGCGGCGTGGTCCTGGGCGCGCCTCCTACGGTGGGCCGCTTCCCCGACGATCCAACCGCTACTCAGGTCCCCGTGCCGCGCGCACCCAGCCCGGAAGAACAAAACGGCATCGAGCAGCAGCCGCCCAAGAGCGTCGAAGAGATCATTAACGGCAGTGCTCTGGTCGAAGGCCGCGCAGACCATCCGGTGAGCGGGTTTCTCTACTTCCCTTACAGAGGCAAGATCAAATCACTGAAGTCCATTGAATTGATTTACCAGAGCAAAGATGGATCGGCGACGTTGAAGCTGCTGTAAGCGGAGGCGTGAGACTCAATCTTTGGTTCTACCTATACGCCACAAAAAACAACCTTCGAAATGGAAACAGCACCTCCCCACTTGCCCGTCGCGGGTACGCGGCCGAGTATTTCTCGAGCAGCATCGCTTCGAAGCGGGCGCGCTCCTCATGCGATGCCAGAGCATCCAGGAACGGCCGCAGACCCGTGCCACGGAACCATTCCAGCACGCCCTCCGGCCCGGCCAGGATGTGATAGTAAGCCGTCTCCCACAGACTGACCCGTGAAGCCAAAGGCCGCAAGACATCGTAGTAGAAGGGCGGAGCCTCACACGTGATGGCAGCGCGAGCGGCGTGCATGCGGTCGCTCCATGCGGGGTGTTGGGAAACTTCCAGGATCTCACGGCGCATCGCGCCATCGTAATGCGCCGGCTGCTGGACTGCCAGGGCTCCGCCGGGAGCCACCTGTTCCATCCAATGCCGGCAGATCCTGGCGTGATCTGGAAGCCAGTGCAGCATGGCGTTGGCGAACACCAGGTCGAACGGCCGGTCCGCCTTCCATGAAGCCGCATCTCCAACCTCCCACGTGCCCTGCGGGTATGAATTTCTGGCCGCTGCAATCATGTCAGGCGAGCTATCCAGGCCGACTATCGTGGCTTCCGGCCACCGGGCTCGCAGCGGCTCCGTGCTATTGCCGGGACCGCATCCGAGGTCGATGATCCTCGATGGAGCGCTGAGCTCAATGCGTTGCAGAAGGTCGATGGCCGGCCGGGTGCGTTCGCCGGCGAACTTGAGATATTGCGCGGCGTCCCACTGGGGCATGGGGCGTGCGCTCACCGGGATTTCAAGAATGCATCGATGTTGGCGATATTCTTACGTGCGAGGTCGGCTTCCGCCAGGTCCGAGTTGAGCGCCAGCATAGTGGCGAAATGTTGCCGCGCGGCGGGCAGCATTTCCACGATCCCGTTCTGCTGAGCCTTCTTCTCGAGTGCCAATCCCAGCGCGAGATGGACGTAGGGATCGTCTGCGGCGTAACCCAGGGATTTTTCACAGTAAGTGATCGCTTGATCGAAGTGCGACTCTTTGCGCTCAGCGTCGCACAATCCAAAATACGCCAGGCTGCGGAGGTCCTTCCAGATATCCTGCTGGGCCGCGCGCTTCTTTTTGCCGAACCCCGTCAGGTAACCCAGGACATAGTAATTCAACTGGCCGGCGAGCTTGCTGTCGAAGTCGCTCAGCTTGAGATACTGTTGATACTCGGATTCGGATTCGTCATAGCGGCCGCTCAGCCGCAGACTCTCCGCCAGCCAGAAGTGCGCTTCGGCCTTGTTGGGAGTCAGTTGAATCGCCTTACGCGCTGCTTCGATGGATTGAGGATAAGCTTCCTTCAGCCGGTAAGCTTCGGCCAGCAGATACCAGGACATCGCATAACCGGGGTCGCGATCCACCGCGGTAGTGAGTTGGCGGATGGCTTCGTCGGTGTTGCCGATATCCAATAACATGCCGGCGAAACTGGCGTGGGCCTCGACATAGTCGGGATCGATCTCTACGGCCTTGCGGAAGTACTGCTCGGCTTTCTCCTCTTCGAACAGCGCGTTATAAGTCCTCCCTAAGTAGAGCGCTGCCTGGCTATAAGTGGGGTCGATTTGCAGGGCTTTTTCGAAGTAAGTTGCAGCTTTCTTGTAGTTCTCAGCGAATCCTTTGCTGTAATACTTTAGACCTTCATCAACGGCATCGAGCGCCGCTTTACTCCGCCGCTTGGCAATCAGGATCTTGATGCTGACCGTCGTTTCCTGTCCCGGATAAACCATCTCCTCGCGCGGCCCGTCCGGTTCGTAACCCATCTTGACGCCTTTGATAGTGTGAGCGCCGGGCAGGAGACCGGGAAGTGTGATCGGTGTGCCCTTGGTCAATACGCCGACTGACTTGCCATCTACGAAAACTTCGACGTCGCTCATGTTCGCTTCCACGACCATTGTTCCGAACTTGGGAGCCGGCGGCGCGCCGGGCTTCACGTTCGAAGGAACATAAGAGAGCATCATGTTGGTATCGAAGCTCGAACGGTCGAAGGTTGGGTTCTGCTGGCCGCCGGTAGCCTCACGCACGTTGCGATGGACGTATTCCGCAAGTTCATCCGCGGTCACGATGCCATCGCCTGACTCATCCGCTTCGCCCTCCAGCCCTTTCACCACATAGTAAGTGAAGATGCCATGACCACCGCCCCAATCCTTACTTTCAAACGAGCGTTCGCGGTCGCGGCTGGCGGTTAAAGAAAACAGCGACTTATTCAAGTTATTCAGCGTGCCGTTGATTAACTGCACATCGGCATCGGGATTGATGGCGCCGGAATGGCAGGAATCGGTCAGCAATACTTTCCACTTACCCTTGATCTTGGTGCCGATATCGCGGCCCAGGGCGTCCATCGGATACGCCGTATTCACGATGTGATTCAAGTCGATGTCGTAAGGCGCGAGATACGCTTTGCCGCCGGAGACGAACCCATGGCCTGCAAAATAAATGAGAACCCGGTCGTCATCCTTGGTGACCGAGGGCAGCCACTCTTCCAACTCGTGGCGCAGGGCCGCAAGAGTGGCTTTCGGGCCGACGAGCTTATGCACGTTCTCCGCGTGGAAGTTGCCGCCTTCGGTGCTGATGAGGATGGAGTAAATGGATTCCGCATCGCGTTCGGGAAACTGAAGCTGCTTGGCCGCGGGCAGATTCTGATAGTTCGCAATGCCGACCACCAGTGCATAACTGCGGGGAATGCTCACCGGCGGAGGCTGGGTTGAGACCGAAGCCGGCGCGGTGTCTTTTTCCACCCGCAGGTCGCGCTGCTGTTTGTCCGCGGGCTGCTGAGCGGACAGCGGCGCCAGCGCCGCCAGGCAGGCCAACCACGGCGCCCACTTATTTGTGCGCCAGATGGAACTCATAAATCACGGGTCCTTTCAGAGGAACCGGCGAGGAAACCACCGCAGTGTTCTGCTTGCGTAGGAACATCAGGCCGCCGGACCCTTCCGCAGGAATCTGCGCCAGATTGTCCGGGAGCAGTTCGCGGCTGGTGACGTTCTTCGGCCCGGCTGAGGTGTCGATACAATCGCCGCGCGCACGGAGCAGGGTGTCGTCGCAGCGCGGGGTCATGTTCGCCGGCACCTGTTTATCCTTGGGAGGCGGAGGCGGCAAAGGGACGTATTTCTCTTGTTCCTCGGCCGTTCGCAATTCCGCCGGCGTCACCATCCAGTAGACAATTTCGTGCCCCGGCGGCCCCGCGATGCGGAACAAGGTTTGTGTCGCGGGCACCAGATAGTCCTTGCCGGCGGTGATGCGGTTCTCGCGGCCGGTTTCCTCGCTGGGAAAAAGCATGGCGTAGGTGCCGGAGGTGCTTTGGTTCATCACGTAGAGATAGCCGTCGAAGTTGGTGTGAAACCGGAAGCGCACCCGGTCGTTCTGCTCGAGAACCAGGCCGGGATCGACGGCATGCCAGGCGCCGGCTTCACGCCGCTCGAGAACAATCTCCATGCGGTACGGGCCTTGTTGCGGAGAGGTTTGGGCGGCCAGCGGCAGAGCCGTCGAGACCATCACGAGCGCGCAGAGGCACGCCTGCCGATTCCGCCCCATGACTACTGGTGCCTCAACGCAACGTCAGCCACCACGCGCGAATCGGCGGTGCCGGACGGGTTGACGGAGTAGACGGCTTTCTCTTTCTTCGGTCCGGTCTCTTCGTCGTCGACTTTCTCCACGATCAGATCGCGCGCGTAGGCGTTGCGCATCTTGCCGATCAGGTCATCGCTCAGAGCCGCGCTGGCCAGCAGCATCTTGGGCTTCTGTGCGTCTGCAGGCGCTGCGCCTTTTTGCCCCAGCGAGTAAATCAGACCGTCGAGGTCGCCCTCAGGCTGTCTGGAGAGCACGATAAACAATTTTTCTTCGCCCGCCTGCTCATCAAACGTGAAAGTGTAGCCCGAGGGGATTTCGTACCGTACGCGCCGCTGAATGTGGTTGTCACCGTCCTTGATTTCGGGTGAGGGAAACAATACCTTCCAGGTGCCGCTCGATCCGCGGCTGACGACGTAGAGATAACCGTCATCGTTGGTCTCAACTGCGAGCCGAATGCGGTCGCCGGCATGAAAAACGGCGTCCGTATCGGTTTCCGCCTGGGCATCGCCGGTCTTTTTCAAAATGGTATAGCGGAGTCCCAGTGCCGGGTGGGGGCCCTGCGGCTTATAGGCGGCTGTCACGACAGGCACCGAGGGCTGCTTGGCCGGGGCCTCATCCGCCACAGGGGCGGGCTTGTGAGCGGGTTGCGACTTTGTAGTCTTGTGGGCCGGAGGCGCCGGGGAATCGGCGGCATAGAACAGCTCGCGAGCCGTGAGCTGCTTGGAATCCTGCTGAGCGGCTAAGAAACTTCCGATGCCTGTTAAGGCCAGCAACCCCACCCCGATCAGTTTCATACGAAGCCTCCCCGCCGGTGATGGCCCTCACACCGGTTGCAATACTGCCTGTTCTTCTATAAGATAGCAGCCTGATTGGTCGGAAGAAAAGGAGGACCGCAGGGCATGCGCGTACTGGCGGTCGGCTTATCTTATCTGTTGATTTTACAGACCTTACCTTCCCGAGCGCAGGAAGCGGGCCCCGTCCAGCTCAATCTGGTGGTGGTGGAGGGCGAGGGGGCCATCAACAATATTCGCCAACGGACTGCGCGCGAACCCATCGTTCAGGTGGAGGATGAAAACCACAAGCCGGTGGCTGGCGCGGCAGTGGTGTTTCTGCTTCCGGATCAAGGCGCTAGCGCCACCTTTGCCAACGGGTCCCACACCCTGACGGTGACAACTGATGCGCAGGGGCGTGCGGTGGCGCATGGCTTCAAGCCGAATAGCGTCCAAGGACAGTTCAACATGCGGGTCTCGGCGTCATATCGGGGCAAAATTGCTACCGCTACGATCAACCAAACCAACGTAATCACAGGTGCGGCAGCGGGGGCTGCGACCGGGATCTCGGTCAAGCTCATTGTAATATTGGCCGTTGCGGGAGCGGCCGCGGCTGGCGCGGCGATTGCGGCCACGCGCGGGGGCGGCAGCAGCACGCCGGCGGCGGTGGCAGCCACTACTACTATTACGGCTGGTACCGGTACTGTGGGTGCGCCCCATTAGGAGGAGAAGAAATATGAATACCCGAAATCGGTGGTTTATGGTTGCGGCGGCGATGCTGCCGGCTTTGGCAGCGGGCGCGACCATTCAGGGTCCGCAGCTTGGATATGTTTTCGACAACGCGAAAAAAGAGCTGCGTCCGATCCTTGGGATTCCCGGCGCGGCGGTGCTCGGCCAGACACTGGCGCTGGCGTCGGACGTCGACCTGCGGAAGGTGGCCATCTCTCCGCTTGAGAACTATGCGCTGGTGGTGGCGGGCGAGCACAACCAGGCCATGGTTTTCGCGATGGGGCAGCCGGCATTGACGCCGGTGCTGGTCCAGGGCGCGGATCGCGGCGCCGACCAGATCGTGATCAGCGTGGGAGGACTGGCCGCGGCGCTGTACTACCAGGATGCGGGGCGCATTGAAGTGGTGACCGGGCTTCCAGCGGCGCCGAAGGTCAGCTCGGAGCTATATCTTCAGTCGGGTCAGGAGCTTACGGCGATTGCGGTGGGCGATGACGGGCACACGGTGCTAGCTGCCGCGGGCGGCACAGTTTTTCAGGCGGCAGTGGGCGGGGAAGTGCCGATTCTGCGGGACCTGGGGCTGGTGACAGCCATCACGATCCCCACAAAGGGAACGGCATTCGTGGCGGACAGCGGAAACAACGAGATCCACCGTGTCCAGGGAATCGGAGCGGGGATTGAGACGGACGTCATCGCGGGGGCCAAGGAGGGTATCAGCTCGCCGGTAGCGGTAGAGGTTTCGCGAGACGGCAGCCGCCTGTTTGTGGCCAACGCAAAGCCGGGATCGGTTTCAATTATCGACCTGCAGGGAGATGCGGTGGCGAGTACGATCAAGTGCGCCTGCACGCCGACCGGGATGCTGCGCCTGGCGGGCAATGAAGCGTTCCGGCTGACGGAGATGTCGAGCCAGCCGATGTGGGTGCTGGACGCCGGCGAAACGGAGCCCCGCGTCTTGTTCATACCGGCTGAAGCGCCGGGGAGCAGCCAGCAGTGAATCGCGCGCGAGGAACGCTGAGTTTCCTCGGGTGCGCGGCAGTGCTAGCGACGCTGGTACATCCGGCGTCTGCGCAGTTCGCCATCTTTCCTACTTCGCTGCCGGGCGGAATAGCCGGCCAATTCTATTCTGAGGGTGTTTCGATCACCAACGCGGGCGAAACCACTTGGACCTGGGCGATCACCGCGGGCAGTTTGCCCCCTGGTGTGAGTCTGACACCCGGGGCGAGCTCCGCAACCATTTCGGGAACTCCGACGGCTCTGGGGAGCTACAGCTTTACGCTTCAGGCAACGGAAAACATTTTCACGACCGCTCCAGCGGTTTTGAGTCAAGGCTACACGATCCAGATAGTTCCACAGCTGGTCGTGACCACGAGCAGCCTGGCTACAGCGACGGTGGGCATAGCGTACTCTCAGCAGCTTCAGGCGACTGGCGGGGTTCCGCCCTACAACTGGGTTTTGGGTGCGTTTCACGCGGATATCTCACCCCGACATGCCTCGCCGTACGCGCTGGGACGCGTCAGGCCACGGGCGATAGTTCCCAGCGGGAGTTTTCCTCCCGGCTTGACCCTGAGCTCTTCCGGGCTGATTGCGGGAACTCCGACGACGGCCGGCACCTACACTTTTTCTGTCACGGTGAACGACAGCTCGATGAGCGAGCAGTTCGCTTCGGCCACGTTATCGATTACGGTGAATCCACCAGCTCCAGTGATCATCACGACAACCTCGCCATTGCCGGGAGGCACAGTCGGAAAAGCGTATTCGATTCCGCTGCGCGCGGAGGGCGGCACTGTTCCGTACACATGGACGCTCGCCTCCGGCACGATTCCTCCGGGACTTACGCTGGGGGCGGCTGGATCGCTGACGGGGACGCCGACGCAGGCCGGGAATTTCACGTTTGCCCTCACGGTGACCGACGCGGACGGCACGGCAGCGACGGCGACTTTCAGCTTGTTAGTTGCCAGCGGCTTTGCCATCAATACGCAAGCGTTGGCTGAGGGAGCAGCCGGAGTGGCTTACTCGGCACAGATCGCGGTTACGCCGACAACAGCACCGTATACGTTCAGCGTTACCTCAGGAACGTTGCCGCCCGGGTTATCGCTGAGCGCGACGTCGCAGAATCCCGCCGGCGCTCTGAGCGGGACGCCGCAGTTGACCGATGCGGGAATCACCTACACCTTTACCGTCACAGCAACCGACGGTGCGAATGATACGGCAAGCCAAAGCTACAACCTGGTAATCGGACCGCCGGCGCTCACGATTTCTCCAGCCACGCTGCCGGCAGGAACCGTGGGTAACTCGTACTCCCAGACATTGACAGCCGCAGGCGGCTTGGGGCCGTACACGTACAGCATCAGCAGCGGATCTCTTCCGGGCGGGTTGTCCCTCAGCTCTTCGGGGCAGCTCAGCGGAACGCCAACGGCAACCGGCACTTTCAGTTTCGAGGTGACCGCCATCGATACCGGTTATTCCAAGATTACCGTATCGGTTCTTCAGGGCTACCAACTGACGATCAACCCGGCGTTACCCACGCCGACGATCACGGGGGTTGGCAGCACATCTTCCTCGGCACAGCAGCCCACCATCTCGGTGCAGCTTGCGGGGCCGTATCCCACGGATCTCACGGGAACCGTCACTCTGACTTTCGCGCCCGCGGGAGGGAATGTGGAT
>JASHOO010000760.1 GCA_030041035.1 Bryobacteraceae bacterium
GCGTTTGACCGTATGGAGCGCAAGGTGATGCATTCCGAGGCGGTGAGCCAGGCCAAATCCGAGATGGCCACCGGCAACGTGGAAGACCGCCTGGCGGCCCTGGAGAAAGAGGACCAGATCGACAAATTGCTCGCCGAGATCAAGACCCGGCGCGGCGTTGCCTGAAACCATGCGCAAGCGCTTTCACCTGGATTCGCCCGCCGCGCATTATCAGGCGGACGCGGCCGTCCTGTGGTGCTTCGATGACCGCATGACGCTCGTGGTGCAGAAGTTCCTGAAGCGCATCGGCGCCGCCCGGGCCGATTCGGTGCGCATCGCCGGCGGCGCCATGGCCCTCGCGTCGCCGACGAGCGAATTTGAGCAGAAGTACGTTCTCGATCAACTCGGCCTTTCGCAGAAGCTGCACCGCGCACAACGCGTGATCCTGATTGCTCACCGCGATTGCGGCGCCTACGGGGGATCGGCACGGTTCCGCGGAGATGCGGAGGCCGAGGCCGCCTTTCATTCCGCCGAGCTCGCGAGGGCCGCGGACGTGATCCGGACGGCGCTGCCGGAGGTCTCGGTAGAATCCTACTTCGCTGACTTCGACGGCGTTTGGGAATTCGACCTGGCGCCCTCAGCGCGTTCCGACTAGCTTCCGCAAGTCGTCGAGCTGGCTGCCCATGTGCTCCAGGCGCTTCATCACCTCAGCATGCTGGCGCTCGTCCGGCCGCGGTTCTTTCGGCTTGAAATAGAATGCACCGCCGGGCTCGAGCGTACAGTGATGGATCTCCTCCAGAGACCCGAACCCCTGGCGGTGAGCTACGGCCAAAAGCTCGGACTCCGTCAGCAGCTCTTTGGCCAGCCCATCGCGGCACACGCAGCCGTTTTCAATCAGGCATATCGGCGTACCTTCCAGAATCTCGTCCAGCCGGCGGTGTTTAAATAGAAACCGCACCACCAGATAATTGATCCCAAATAGTGCAAACGCGCCGATTAATCCGCCGGAAACCGAATTATCGTCGCCGATGATGGCGTTCTGCACGGTATTGGAAACCGATAGCAGCACCACCAGGTCGAAGGGGTTAAGCTGGGCCAGCTCGCGCTTGCCGAAGATGCGCAGCATAATCACCAGAAATGCATAAACGATAACCGGGCGCAAAATCTTCTCCGCAACCGGTAGGTTGAGCACGAACATATGGGTCCACATTTTTAATCTCCAAGGGAAATCCTAGGTAGCGACAGGGATATTATAGGTACGAGTCCTTCGGCTGGCGTCCATGCATTTTGACCCCGCGTGCAGCTCGGGTTGGCCGGCGTGAACCTGCGCCCGGCCGTGCTGCTCGTCACGACATGTATGCTCGCCTTTCAGACTTCGCCAACGCAACTGCTCAAGCCCATGCACACAAACCGATTAATACACGAGAAGAGCCCGTACTTGCTACAGCACGCGCACAATCCGGTGGACTGGTACCCCTGGGGTCCGGAGGCTTTTGAAGCTGCGCGCAAGCAAGACAAGCCGATTTTTCTTTCCATCGGTTACTCCACCTGTCACTGGTGCCACGTCATGGAGCGCGAGTCGTTCGAAAACGAACAGATCGCGGCCATTCTCAATAAATATTTCGTGGCTATAAAAGTCGACCGCGAGGAGCGCCCCGACGTCGACCGCATTTACATGGCGTATGTGCAAACGACCACAGGTGGCGGCGGATGGCCCATGTCGGTATGGCTCACCCCGGACCTCAAGCCTTTCCTCGGCGGGACGTATTTTCCCCCGGAGAATCGTTATGGGCGCGCGGGGTTTCCGACTCTGCTCGAACGCGTGGCTGAGGCTTGGCGCACAGATCGCGAAAAGATCGTGCAATCGAGCGCCGACGTCCTGGCTCATCTGGAGCAGGCGGCAGAAGTGTCGCCCGCGGGCGGCCTCGATCCCACCGCCTTGCAGGCCGGCTTTCTGCAATTCCGCCGCTCGTTCGATTCGCAACTCGGCGGATTCGGTGCCGCGCCCAAGTTCCCACGGCCCGTGACCTACAATTTCCTCTTGCGCTACTTCGTGCGATCCCACAATGATGAAGCGCGCGACATGGTGCTGGCCACCTTGCGGGCTATGGCCAAGGGCGGAATGCACGATCAGTTGGGCGGAGGCTTTCACCGCTATTCCGTCGACGAGCGATGGTTGGTGCCCCATTTTGAGAAGATGCTGTACGATCAAGCGCAACTCGCAATTTCCTACTTGGAGGCGTACCAGATCACGCACGACGATTTCTTCGCTGAAGTCACGCGGCGCACCTTCGACTACGTCCTGCGCGACATGACCGATAAGGACGGCGGATTCTATTCCGCCGAAGACGCCGATAGCGTCATCGACCCCGCCGAACCGGAGGTGAAGGGCGAAGGCGCATACTACCTCTGGACACATCGCGAGATTGACCAGCTTTTGGGAGAGCCGGCGGCTTCCTGGTTTTCCTACCGTTATGGCGTCGGGCCGCACGGCAATGTGGAGAGCGACCCCCACGACGAGTTCGCCGGCAAGAACATCCTGTTCGAAGCGCACACCATCGAAGAGACCGCGCAGCGGTTTTCCGTGCCGGTTGCGGAGATGGAACGCTCTCTCGCGCACGGCTCGGAGAAGATGCTGGCAGCACGATCGAAACGCGTGCGGCCGCATCTCGATGACAAAGTCCTGACCGCCTGGAACGGCCTGATGATTTCGGCGCTGGCCAAGGGCGGTGCCATTCTTTCCGAACCGCGTTATTCGACCGCCGCCGCGCGCGCCGCGCAATTTATCCTGAACCGCATGTGCGATGCGAAAACCGGCCTCCTGCTGCGCCGCTACCGGCAGCAGGAGGCGGCCATTCCCGGCTTTCTCGACGATTACGCGCTCTTCACTCAGGCGCTGCTCGATTTATACGAAACCCAATTCGATATCCATTATCTGGAAACTGCCGTCAAGCTGGCCGCGAGACAAAGCGAGCTGTTTGAGGATCGCGAGCACGGCGGATTCTTCAGCACCCAGTCCGGTGACGCCAGCCTCCTGATGCGCATGAAGGATGATTACGATGGAGCCGAGCCTTCCGGCAATTCCGTGGCGGCTCTGAATCTGTTGCGCCTTGCCCAAATGACCGGGCGCCCGGACTTCCGGAAATCCGCGGAAGCCACCTTGCAGGCGTTTGCGTCGCGAATCAACGCCGTGCCCTCCTCCGTGCCGCAGATGCTGGTGGCCTACGAATTCAGCCTGTCAAAGCCCAAACAAATCATCCTCGTCGGCGATCGCTCGACCGCCGAATCCCACGAAATGCTGCGCGTGCTCCACGCGCGTTTCCTGCCGGACTCTATCGTGCTCCTCGTAGATCAAGGCTCGCGCAAAACGCTTGCCGGTTATCTTCCCGTGATTGAAACCATGACCGCCGATCACCGCGGGACCACCGCGTATGTGTGCGAAAACTACACATGCAAATTGCCCACAGCAGACCCAGCCAAGTTCGCCGAGTTGATACAATAACAACTCAAACCCAATTCAGGAGGCAAAGATGGAAAGACCAGGAGCAACTACCATGCGGGGGAAACCGCTGACCTTGATTGGCCCCGAGCTGAAACCGGGCGATGCGGCTCCGGATTTCAAATTGGTAGACAACAGCCTCAACACCGTAAGCTTGACCGATACCGGGCGCAATGTGCGCATCATCAGTGTCGTGCCTTCGCTCGACACCCCTGTTTGCGACGCCCAGACCAAACGCTTCAATGAAGAGGCCGCCAAGCTGCCGGGCGTGGATATTCTCACCGTCAGCATGGATCTGCCGTTTGCACAGAAACGTTGGTGCGGAGCATTCGGGGTGGACAAGGTCAAAATGCTCTCGGATCATCGCGACGGCTCATTTGGCACCAACTACGGAACGCTCATCAAGGACCTCCGGATTGAGAGCCGGGCGATTTTTGTGCTGGATCGAAACAATGCCATCCGGCATGTCGAATACGTAAAGGAAGTGGCCGACTTTCCCAACTACGATACCGCCCTCGCCGCCGCCCGGGCCGCGACGTCGGCTGCCTCGGCATAAGCTGCGGGCTCTCGTTCCCTTCTCCCGGCCTCGGCCCAGGATGTTCCCCTGAACCAGAGCGAAACAACGCCGCTCGAAAACCGCGCCATGCGCCTCTGGAAGCTTGCCGCGGCAAGCCCCATCGTACGCGGCGGATTGACTCTCAGTGCAGGTTTGATCGCCGGGAATCTGCTGGGCTTCTTCCGCGTTGCTCTGACCGCATATCTGCTGGGTACCCACAGTGCCGCCGACGCTTTAGCCGTCGCCATCGGACCGATCGATACCCTCAATTCGGCCTTGATCAACACCATGATCTTCGCCTTCGTGCCCATGCTCGCCGCCAGCGAAGGCGCGGAACGCGTAGCGCTTTTTCGCAAGCTGAACCGCGTCTTTGTGCGGCTTTTCGGATTGCTCGCAGCCTGCATCATTTTGCTGGCGCCCGTCTTGATTCGCCTGCTGGCACCCGGGCTGGCCGCCGGGTATGTGGACACAGCCGTGATCATTCTCCGCATCGCCGCGCTTTCCTCGGTCGCTGCCGGAACCGCCGCCCTGCACGTGGCGTTCCTCTACACGCACCGCCGATTTGCGGCGACGGCATTCTATCAGGCCTCGCTCAACGTGTTTACTATCGGCTGCGCCATCGGCCTGTGGCGCACCGCCGGCGTCTACGGATTCGCTATCGGTTACACGCTCGGCGCCTGCGCGCAACTGGCAATCGTCTACGGCGCCAGCCGCTCCCGCCTGAAAGCACCGCGCACACCGGAACCCTACGTCGACTGGCGCGAGCTGTTGGCGAAACCCGGTTCGTTCCTGCTCTACGCCGCGCTGCTCGGGCTGAACGTCATCATTACACGGGCCTATGCCACCCATGCCGGCACCGGGATGGCCGCAGCGTTCGATTACAGCATGCGCTGCCTCAACGTCCCGCTTGCCTATCTCATCAACCCCGTATCCAATTCGCTGCTCCCGGAGATCGCCCGCCTGCGCAGCCGCTCCCAGTTGCGCCAGGCCTTCCGCCTGATTGACAAGACCATTGCGCTCGTCGGTTTGCTTTCGGTGATAGCGTGCGCCGTGGGAATTGCCCTGCGCACGCCGCTCATCGCGCTTCTGTTCCAGCGCGGCAACTTCACTGCACAATCCACACGCCTGGTTTCAGCGGTATTCCTGGGATTCGCGCCCAGCCTCGTCGGATGGAGCTTGTTGGAGCTCACCTCCCGTGCCCTGTTCGCTCTCGATCGACCATGGCTGCCTCTGAAGGCCGTTACCATTCCCGCCATCTTCAATCTCGGTTTTGTGCTGCTGCTGCGAACGCCTGATCCCAGGTGGATCGGCGTGGGAGCGTCGTTGGGTTTCCTGATCGCTTTCCTGGTGCTCTTTGTTCTGGTTGAAATCCACCGGCGCCGCTGGCTGGAAGAACTCGCGGGAGAGTCGCGGCCCGCGCTCGAAACGGTTTGAAACTCTGACGCTAGGCGGCCAGATCCACAACCTCGAAATGAAACCGCTCCGGCGGAAACCAGGCCGGTGTATCTTGCGCCAGGCACGCCCAGGTGTGGTAAGCCGTGCTGGCCACGCTGGCATTCAGATAGAACAGGAACTGGTTGGAGAAGCAATCGATCGGCGGAGGTTGGCGGAACGTGAGCCGCAGTCCCACGGCATTCTCCAATCCTACGCCATGCGTGGGTACCGACTTCTCCACCAGCAGATTCACGAAACTGCTTCGCCCGGCATGCGGCCATACGTCCGGATGCAACAGCGGCCGCAGCGCCTCGCACCCCTCAAAGGTGATCTCGCACTGCCGCACCCACTCTAATATCGAATCCCCCCACTGCCAGTGAGAAACCAGGCGCAGATACTGATCGGCGAGATTCAGGGCCAGATCAAACTTGCGCTGTTCCAGCACACTTTCCTCGGCACCAGCGTCGCCCAGAATGTCTTCCGCCTCCACGATCCCCGCCGCCATGTCCACCACTTCCGATAGCGGCGTTCCGTCCCGCGTGGCTTGCACCAGCAGCGGCGGCAACTCATGCGTCCCGCTCCCGGGTATGTCGACGTATCGCCGGTCTCCCATAAACCGTCTCTACCTATTCATATCGACGCAAACTCACTACTGTTCTGTTTCAATATGTAGCACGATGTAGTACCAATCCAGCCCCGCAACCGTACAGTTAATTCCTATGGGGCCGATAACTGATTGCTATCGAAGGCCCTAACTCCCGCCGGCCTATACCTCGCACGCCTCTAACGTTTGTTATCATCACCAATTCATGGCCGAATATTCCATAGGAGTGGATTTGGGTGGCACTAACCTCCGTGCCGCCGCCATCACCCGCGAAGGCAAGATCCTCGAGAAGGTCTCCGTTCCCACCAACCCCCTCCTCGGCCGCGAATCCCTTCTTCGCGAGATGGTAGCCGGCATTTCCGACCTGCGCTCGCGCTGGGGCACTTCCACTCTCGCCGGCATCGGCCTCGGCATTCCCGGTTTCATCCTCCTCAAGCAAGGCGTCATCCGCAACTCCAATAATCTCGCCTGCATCGAGGATTTCCCCTTTCGCGACGAAATGGAAAAACGTCTCCAGACTAAAGTCGTCCTCGAAAACGATGCCAACGCCGCTGCTCTGGGCGAAAAGTGGATGGGAGCCGGCCGCGACGTCGACGATCTCATTTTGTTTACACTAGGCACCGGCATCGGTGGCGGCATTATCTCCGGCGGTAAAGTCCTCCATGGTTTCGTCGGCATGGCCGGAGAATTGGGCCACCTGACGGTCATGCCCAACGGCTTTCCCTGCGGCTGCGGAAATAACGGCTGCGTCGAGAAACACGCTTCCGCTACCGCCATAGGAGCCATGGCAAGGCTCATGGGACTGGGCGAGAACCTGTCCTCCGCCGACGTCTACAATCTCGCCAACAACGGCAATGAACACGCGCGGCGCATCTTTCAGTCCATGGGACAATCGCTGGGAATTGCTCTGGCCATGGTGGTGAACATCTTCAATTTTCCTCTTTACCTGCTCAGCGGGGGCGTACTGGCTGCCTGGGAGTTCTTCGCTCCCGCGATGTTGGACGAAGCGCGCCGCCGCTCCTTTACCTTTCGCAACTCCAATACGCGCGTCGAAAAGGCCATCCTGGGTAACGAAGCCGGCCTCTACGGCGCCGGTTTTCTCCCTTGGGCGGAACCCGAGCTGGAAAATGTGGCTGGGCATTGACGTCGGAACGGGCGGTACGCGGGCGCTGGTTGTAGACGAACGCGGAGTCATTCGCGCGGGCTTTACCGCCCCGCATGAGGACATGCGCATGGAGCGTCCTCTCTGGGCTGAGCAGCGCCCGGAGAACTGGTGGGATGCCGCCCTCCGCGCCATCCGCGGTGCGCTTGACGAAGCCCACATTACCGGCCGCGATGTGCGCGGCATCGGTCTCTCCGGCCAGATGCACGGCCTGGTCATCCTCGACCGCGAAAATAACGTCATCCGGCCCGCGCTCATCTGGTGCGATCAGCGCAGCCAGCCCCAAGTCGATGCCATCAATCGCGCCGTCGGCACGGCCAATGTTCTTTCCTATATCGCCAATCCTGTGCTGACCGGCTTTACTCTGCCCAAGCTCCTGTGGGTGCGCGACAACGAACCGGATCTTTACGAGCGCGTCAGCAAAATGCTTTTGCCCAAAGACTACGTTCGCTTCCGCCTCACCGGCGATTTTGCCACCGAAGTCTCGGACGCTTCCGGCACGGCGCTGTTCGACGTCGTGCGCCGCGAGTGGTCAGCCCCGATGATCGAAGCCCTCAGCCTCGACCGCGCCATCCTGCCCAAATGCTACGAATCGGTTGAGATCACCGGCACCATCAGCCCGACCGCTGCGGCATTGACCGGATTGATTGCCGGCACACCGGTTGTCGCGGGCGGTGGCGATCAGGCATCCAGCGCCGTAGGCAACGGAATTGTCGAGCTGGGCATCGTCTCCTGCACGCTCGGTACCTCAGGCGTCGTCTTTGCGCACATGGAACAAGTGGCCTACGATCCCTCCGGACGCGTCCACACCTTCTGCCACGCGGTTCCCGGAAAGTGGCATGTCATGGGTGTGACCCAGGGCGCCGGGCTCAGCCTCCAATGGTTTCGCACCCAGCTTGCGCCCGGAACCAACTATAACCTGCTCACCGCCGAGGCCGCCAAAGCGCCCCCCGGCTCGCAAGGCCTCTTCTGGCTGCCTTACCTCATGGGCGAACGCACGCCGCACCTCGATGCGACGGCGCGCGGCGCCTGGGTCGGCCTGACCGCCAAACACACCCGCGCGGATCTGATCCGGTCGATCATTGAAGGCGTTTCCTACAGCCAGAAAGACTGCCTGGATATCATCGAGCGCCTCGGCGTAATCGTGAATTCCGTGCGCGCTTCCGGCGGCGGCGCAAAAAGTCCCTTCTGGCGCCAGGTGCTCGCCGATGTCCTGGCAAAACCCGTGGTCACCCTGGAGACTCAGGAAGGCTCGGCCTACGGCGCAGCTCTGCTCGCGCTCGTCGGCACCGGCGTTTATGCCTCCGTCCCCGAGGTTTGTCACCACGTCATACAGGAAACCGATGCCCTTATGCCCAGCGGTGCCGAATCCGACTTTTATCAGGACGGCCATTCCCTTTACGCTTCCCTCTACCCCGCCCTGAAACCCATCTATCAACGAATCGCGCGCCTGTAATCCAACCCCGCGGTGCTATACCTTGTACAGGACCACATCCCGATGTGACCAAAGCCACTTGCACTCAGAAAACAAAATTTGAAAAACAAACGGCAACAAATTACTTGACTCACATGGTAGAATTTACGCAACAAACCCATCGTCGTTTCACGGCTTGGAGGTGTTGCCTATCATGCTTGAGTATTTTCCTGCGCTCTGGGTGCATTGGGTTGCTCTCATGACCGGAATCGTATCTCTTCTCTTGAGTAGTGGCGTTCGGATTATCCGATGGTCGGTACATCAGCGCGGCGAACCGTCTCGATTAATTAATCCATCGGTACCCGCAATCTTGTCGCAACGCTCGATGCGCAAAAAAATTAGCGAGTTTCCAGCTTGGGTGCTCGTGGTCGTTGGGATAACCGGACTGTTCTGGGCTGGGTTTCAGACTTGGCGGGATGAACATCTTGCCCTAAAGAGCGCTCAGAAAACATTGGAGGAATTATCTTCTCCAAAATTGGTGGGTAGCATTGAACAGACTGTGATAGGCGAATCAAGCGACCCAGCGCTTCGGGGGAAGACAATGGTGCTCTTTTGGATGAGGATAATGAATCTGGGCGCAGACAGCATAGCTAGTTCCTATAGACTGAAGGTCTATTTGACTGACGGAAAGGTATTCCACACCGACATCCCAGAACGCATCCAGAAAACTCTTAGATTCCAGACTGGGCAAATACTAAAGGACACTACAGGCACAGCGATTTACGAAAAGACATCTGAGGCTCCTATTGTCCGTGGGTCTGCAAAATTCGGGCTATTGCAGTTTGTTGTGTGGGGAGAGTCATCACGAGAGTTTCAGAAACCAGGGACTAGATATTCCGTGGACTTCGCGGATGTTAACGGGAAAATCTACACGGCAGAGCACGTGCTAACGACCAGTGGGCAGGGCCAGTTTCTAAGCTTTCCCGGTACGCCCCTCGTAGAAAAATGAAGCCTATCGCTAGCTTTGGCCTTTTCTTAATGGTGGAGACTTGACTACTTGCTTGAGTAGCTTCTCAAACTTTCGATACCCGTGCGGTTTCTTAGGCCGCTTGTCTTTTACCTCGACCTTCTCTTTTGGCTCCGACATCACCCGACCTCCTGACTGGTCAGGGTGTTCCATGTCAGGCGCTTTCCAGCGACCGCGTTCAGTACTTTCTGAAAGCGTTGTGCGTCAGTGTCATGGCGTTCGTTGAAACGGAATGACTGCTCATCAAGGTAGCGAAATAGATGGAACGGCTCGCAACTGACATAGGTGCCCTTGATCGACCTTTTGAGGAGCGCCCAGAAATTCTCCAGGCGATTCGTATGAACCGCGCCGTCAACGTACCGCTCCGCGTGGTTAATTACCTGATGCTCGTAATGGCGATCCATGCCGTTGTAGGAGCGCAACTCATCGGTGTACAGCGTAGCGCCGCTCTCAACGTTTTCGCGGATGGCGCGATGGATGTGCCATTTGCGGCGATGTCGGATAGGCTGAGTACGAACCTTGCCGGTTTCGCGTTCCAAGAGTCCGAGCACGATGGTCTTACCGAGAACCCCACGACCGTGAATCTTCTCTTCCCGCTTGTCGGCGTGCATATTGCGGGCGGCGCCACCGATGAAGGTTTCATCGGCTTCCACCGTGCCTGTCATTTTGTTGATGCTGCCTTGGTGCTGCGCGTATCGAATGCGGTGGAGCATGAACCATGCCGTCTTCTGAGTGACCTGCAACGCTCGGGCGACTTCGTACGAGGAAACACCGTTCTTGCAGTTCGCCAGCATCCACATCGCGCAGAGCCATTTGTCCAGGCCAATGGCGCTATCCTCGAAGATCGTACCGACCTTGACCGAGAACTGCTTCCGGCAACCAAGGCACGTCCACATCAGCCGCGTCTTGAGAAACGACAGTTTCTTGCCCTTGCATCGGGGGCATTCTGGCCCATCCGGCCATTTGGCCTTGGAAACGGTTTCCAGGCAGATCATGGGGTCAGAAAAATACCGGATTGCAGCCATCAAGCCGCTGTCAACATTGAGATTTTCTGCTTCCATGATCTGAGTGTACTACGTTATGTCGTGTGAGTCAAGTAATTTGTTACCAAACAAACCCATTCCCATTTCCGGACACCTGTCGGGCGCACCGTATTGGCCCGTACAACAGGGTGCTATTCTGGTCTTGGCGAAACGACAAGGAAACTCAACCGTGGATCTCAATCTCAGCACGCTCAAGCGCGAAATCCTCGACTACTTGGAGAAATCCGGGTTCGCCGTCTTTCACAGCCACCCGGGTGCGCTCGAAGGACTGCCCATGGTGACCTGGGATACCGACCGCCATCCCGATTACCAGATTTTTCTCGAGACCGCCCGCCAGGTCGGTTGCAAAATGATTTTGTTCGCCTCGCGGGATTTCGACACGGCCGAGATGGATGATGCCCTCGAGCAACTCGAGGACAGCGACGTCCCGAGTGAAGAGCGGCGCGAACTGGAGCGTCGCGTCCGGGCCATGGGCGGTTACGAGGGTGTCACCTGCTCGCTCGAGCTGGCTTTCGACCACCACGCCCGCATGTACGTCTACGAGCTGCGTCCGGACTGGTACGAGGAATTCATCGGTGTTTGTGAAGAGATCACCAGCCACCTGCCCGCCGAAGAGGAAGAGGATGACGGATCGCTCGGCGGGTTCTATTCGAAAAACTGAACCGCCCGCATGGCCCGACCGGCGCGCTGGCTGCTTCCGAACCTAGAACCCGGCGAAGTGGCGCCGCTGGCCCAAGCCCTCGGCATCGGCATGCCCGCGGCCGGCGTCCTTTATGGACGTGGTTTTCACGATGCCCAGTCCGCGCGCCGCTTTCTCTGCCCCTCCCTCGACGATCTGCACGATCCGCTCGCCATGCGTGGCATGGACTGTGCGCTCGAGCGCCTGACCCGCGCCATCCACAACCGCGAGAAGATCCTCATCTACGGCGATTACGACGTAGATGGAGCCACTTCGGTCGTCATCCTGAAGCGCTGCATCGAGCTGGCCGGTGGCATCGCCGATTTTCATGTCCCCGATCGCCTGAAGGATGGTTACGGCATGCGGCCCGAGGTCGTCGAGACCGCCGCGGCCAGTGGCGTTTCGCTGATCATCAGCGTCGACACCGGCATCCGCGCCGCCGAAGTAGTGCGGCGCGCACACGAACTTTCCATCGACGTCATTATCACCGACCATCACTTGCCGGAAGCGGACCTGCCGCCCGCGTTGGCCGTGCTCAATCCCAATCGTCCGGATTGCCATTATCCGGAGAAAAACCTCTGCGGCGTGGGAGTCGCCTTCAAGCTCGTGCAGGCTCTGGTCGCGACCCTCGACTGGCACCTGGACAAGCAGCGCCGCATGCTCGAATCGTTCCTGAAACTGGTCGCCATCGGCACCGTGGCCGACGTCGTCCCCCTCACCGGTGAAAACCGCATCATCGTCAAGCACGGCTTGAGCGGATTGCGCGATGTGCGCAGCCCCGGTCTGCGCGCCTTGCTGGAGGTCGCCGGCTTCACCGGCGGGAACGTCCCTTCCGCCACTCAGGTGGCTTTCCGCATCGCGCCCCGCATGAACGCCGCCGGCCGCATGGCCACCGCCAACGACGTCATCGAGATGCTGCTCACCAGCGACCCGCATCGCGCTCGCGCGCTCGCCGAACAATTGCACACTCTCAATGCCGAACGCCAGAAAACCGAAGCCGAAATCGTCGAGACCATTCTCGACGAGTGCTCGCGCGCGCCCGTAAATGACTCGCAACCCGCGCTGGTTTTCTCGGCGCCCGACTGGCATCGCGGCGTGCTCGGTATCGTCTCGAGCCGCCTGGTCGAGCGCTTTCACCGGCCGGTTTTCGTGCTCAGCGAAGACCGTGAGTCCGGCCTCGCCCAGGGTTCGGGCCGCAGCATCGCCCGTTTTCATCTGCTCGAAGCTCTTGAATCCATGCCCGAGCTGTTCGTGAAGTTCGGCGGCCACAGCCACGCGGCCGGCCTGACGCTCCAAGCGAATCAGGTTGCCACCTTCCGCCGCCGCCTCGTCGAGTACGCCGCCGCGCTCCTCACGCCGGACGATTTCCTGCCGGAAGTCGAAATCGACGCCGTACTCACGCTGAGTGAAATCAACGAAAGGACGATGGCCGAAATCAACGCGCTCGCCCCATTCGGCTGCGGCCATCCCGCGCCCTTGTTCGCCGCGCTCGACGCGGAGGTCGCCGGGCCCCCGGCCGTCTGGAAGGAGAAACATCTCCGCGTGCCTCTTCGCCAGCAAGGCCGCATGCTGTGGCTGAAAGCCTGGAACTTCGCCGATCGCATCTCCGAACTCGCGCCAGGATCCCGCATTGACGCTGCCCTCACTTTGGAAGAGGATTCCTACGCGGCAGCCAGCGGTCTGCCGGCATGGAGTGCGGTTCTGCGCGATGTCCGTCCTTCCGGGGCGCCGTCATGAGCTGGCGCCCGGTTCTCAGATCTCTGGTGCGTCCTAAGCGCACGGCCGAGGAACTGGCGCAATTGCGGCATCACCTCGATGTCATCTGTCAGGAGCGCGATCACCTCAAGAAAACCTTGGCCGACATAGCCTACTATGCTCCTCCGGGCCACTTCTATTCACCCGTTCCCTCTCAAAAGGACGTGGAAGAGCACCTGCTCAGGCTCGAACGAAATGGAATGCTGAGTGCCCTGCCCGCGGTGCGCATGGACGACCGGACTCAGTTCGATTTCCTGAACCGCCTCAAGCCTTTTTACTCTCAAGTTCCTTTCCGCGCCCAGCCCGTCGACGGCCTGCTATATCAGTACGATAATCCCAACTTCGCCAATACAGACGCCATCCTCCTTTTTTGTGCGCTGAACTATTTCCGACCCCGCCGCCTGATTGAAATCGGCTCCGGTTTTTCCACCTGCGTCATTCTCGATACCAATCGGACTTCCCTGGGCGCCCAAACCAAAATCACCTGCATCGAGCCTCACGCTAAGTTACTGCGCTCGCTCATCGCCAAGTCTAACGACCCGCTCACGATCATTGAAACGCAGTTACAGGAAACAGACCTTCAGGTTTTCGATCAACTGGATACCGGTGACATCCTGTTTGTCGACTCCACCCATATTTCCAAGGCCGGCAGCGACGTCAATTACATCATCTTTGAAATCCTGCCCAGAATCCGGCCCGGAGTGATCATTCACATACACGATATCTATCTCGCTTTTGACTATCCTGCCATTTGGCTGCGCGAAGGCCGCGCGTGGAATGAGTCGTACCTGTTGCGCGCCTTCTTAGAGTTCAACGACCACTTCCGCATCCTGCTTTTCGCCAGTTACATGCAGAACGCGCACGAGGAGTGGTTCCGGCAGAACATGCCCGACACGCTGGCCGCAAAAGGCGGATCGTTCTGGATGGAGAAGCTGTAACCGCTTTAACGAAGTACCTTCTTCAGCTCCTGCTCGAACCGATCCAGATCGCTCTCGTCGTTGTAGAAGTGAGCCGAAACCCGCAGATTCCCATGCCGCGCCGCCACCAGGACTTTGCGCTCGTGCAAATCGCGAACCATCTGACGTGCGTCCTTTCCCTCGAACCGCGCCGTCACAATCGGGGACTCGTAATGCGCATCGCGGTCAGCCGGCAGCTTTCCGCCCGCCCGGCGCAGCACGTCGCGCGTCACCCCGGCCAGGCGCATGACCCGTTCTTCAATCATTCGCGGCTCGAGTCCCAGCATCATCTCAACCGACGCTCCCATCGCATAAATCGGATCGAACGCCAGCATCCCGCCCTCGTACCTCTCCGCTTTCGGGCTGAATTGCGGCGCGCCGTGGTGCAGGTTTTCGTGCTGCCGCCAGCCGCGATCGCTCCGCCACCCGATCACGTTCGGCCGCAGCCAGGCGCGCACCGCCGGATCAACATAAACGAATCCCGCGCCCGTCGGCGCCAGCAGCCACTTATACCCGTTAACCGAGAGCATCGCCGGCCGCACCGCGGTCACATCGAACTCCAGCGCCCCCAATCCCTGCGTTCCGTCGACATATAAGAGGACGTTGCGTTCCCGCAGAAACCGCGCGATCTCCCCGAGCGGCGGCCGGAATCCGGTGGAGTAATTCAGCATGCTGATCGCCACCAGACGCGTCCGCGGCGTGATGCTTTCGTGGAACCGTTCGAAAGGCGTCTCCACGAACTCCACCCCACACGCGCCGAGAAAACTGGCGTAGTAATAGTGATTGGGAAATTCGTCTTCGAGCGTCACCACACGATCGCCCGGCTTCCAATCCATGCCGCCCATCAGCAGCGAGAGCCCCGCGCACGCGTTCGGGATGAAAGCGATGTCTTCCGGCGTCGCATGAACCAGCCGCGCAATCAGGCCGCGGATTCCGTCGGCATCGTCGAACCATTCCATGAAGTCGGCGCAGGCGAATCGATCGCGCCGCGCGAAGTGCTCCGCCGCGGCTTCCACCGCGCGCCGCGGAATCTGGCCGAAGGTCGCGGTGTTGAGAAACGTCCAGTGCTCGATCGCCGGAAACTCGGCGCGGATTTTCTTCCAATCGGTCACATCGCCGCCCGCTTTTTCACTTCGGTCGCAGCGTCCGCCACCGGCACGTCCGCCGATGCCTTCCCGTGCCGCTCCACCAGCTCCACTTTCCCCTGCGCCAGCTTCTTGCCTACGGTCACACGAAACGGAATCCCGATCAGGTCGGCGTCTTTGAACTTGACCCCCGGGCGCTCATCGCGATCGTCCAGAAGCGCATCCAGCCCCAGCGCCCGGCACGCTTGATAGATCTCCTCCGCCGCCCGCCGTTGCGCCGCTTCCGCGCTGTTCACCGGCGTCACCACCACCACAAAGGGAGCGATCGCAACCGGCAGCGCCATGCCGTCGGCATCGTGCCGCTGCTCCACCGCTGCGCTCAGAATGCGCTCGATCCCGATGCCGTACGACCCCATGATCACCGGCACTTCCTCTCCGGCCGCATTCAGAACCCGCAGGCCCATCGACTCCGCGTATTTGTAGCCCAGCTTGAAAATGTGCCCGATCTCGATCGTCTTCCGCAATTCCAGCGGCGCGCCGCAGTTGATGCAGCCATCGCCTGCCACCGCCTGGCGCAAATCGTGGAACTCGGCGACGAAATCCTCCCCCGGTGTGACATGGCGCAGGTGATAGTCATCACGGTTGGCCCCGGCAATCATGTTGCGCCGTCCGTTGAGTGCTTCGTCCGCGATGATGCGCAGCTTGCTTGCCCCCACCGGCCCCAGCGACCCCGCATCGGCGCCCAGCCATCGGCGCATCTCCTCGGGATGTGCAGGGCGGATCTCGCTCGCTCCCATCGCGGCCGCAAATTTCGTCTCGCTCAGTTGATGATCGCCGCGCAGCAGCGCCAGCACCGGATGTCCGTCCGCCACCATCACCAGGCTCTTCATCTGGCAGGTTTCGGGAAGACCGGTGAACTCGGCAACCTCCGCGATCGTCTTGCGCCCCGGTGTGTGGAACGGCTCCGGCGTGAGATCGCCTTCAGGATCGGCTAACTCCGGCGCCCGCGGCTGTGACACGGCTTTTTCCAGATTCGCCGAATAACCGCAGCTCCCGCACTGCACCACGAAATCTTCGCCCGCGTCCGAAGCCACCATGAATTCGTGCGACTGGCTGCCGCCCATCGCGCCCGAATGCGCTTCCACCACGAGGTAGTTCAAACCGCAACGGTCAAAAATCCGCCGGTACGCCTGGTGATGCTTCTGATACGAATCGTCCAGCCCTTCCGCGTCCAGGTCAAAGCTGTACGAGTCTTTCATGAGGAACTGGCGCACGCGCAGCAGGCCGGATTTGGGCCGCGGCTCGTCGCGAAACTTGTTCTGAATCTGATACCAGATCTGCGGCAGTTGCTTGTAACTGCGCAGCTCGCCGCGGGCGATCGACGTCATCACTTCTTCGTGCGTCATGCCCAGACACAGGTCCCGTCCGAAGCGGTCCTTCAGCCGGAACATGTTGTCGCCCATCACCGTCCAACGCCCCGACTCCTGCCACAACTCGGCCGGATGCAGCGCCGGCAGCAGCATCTCCTGCGCACCGATCGCGTCCATCTCCTCGCGCACGATCTGCATGATCTTCAGCAGCGATCGTTGCGCCAGAAACAGGTAGCTGTAAATCCCCGCCGACAACTGCCGGATGTAGCCCGCGCGCACCAGTAATTGATGGCTGACCACTTCCGCTTCAGCAGGGGCCTCGCGCAGCGTGGGGATAAATAGCTTGCTCCAATGCATGAAATCAAACCGTCTCAGTTTTTTGGGGAGCCTTTATTCTAGCAGATGCGCCAATGGCGCGAAGCCGATTACGGTAACATGGGCCTCTCCGATGGCATTCCTGTCTCCCTCTTCGCTCGCGGCTCACTTCCGGTTGTGGTGGGCCCGGGCCGCCGCCTGGTGTAGCCGGCAATGGGCCGACATCCGCCCCGGCCCGGAAGCCCGCCGCGGCGCCGTTTGGGGAACTCTCGCCGTAGCCGCCGCGGGCGTCGTCATTGCCGGCCTGTACCTCAAAAGCGGATTCGGCCGCCTGTTCGATTTCGCCTTTGCGTTTGTGGCAGCCGCCGTGCTCGTGCCCCTGGTTGCGCTTGCCGTCGCGCTCCTGCTCACCATCGCGCGAAAGCTGCCGCGCATGGCAACCGGCATGATGATCGGCTCATGCGCCGTCTTCTTCCTCGTATGGGGCCCGCCGGAACTGGGTACCGCCATGGCCATCGCCGCTGGGCTGGCCGAAGGTTTTCTCGGCGCGTCTATCGCCACTTTTCTTGCCGATGACTTCAAACCAGCCGCGCTCAGCAAGAAAATCATTACCGCATTGTTATGTTTGCTTGCGGTGGGCGCCAACGGCTATTTCATCTGGCTGTTTGTGCACCAGGGTTCGATGGAGAAGCTCATCTCGTGGCGGCCGCCGGCGAATACCATGCCGGCGAAGCTGGCCGCGCCTGATCCGGCGCTTCCCGGCTCCTACCGCGTCAGCTTCCTGTTTTATGGCGCGGGTACCGACATCCGGCGGCCCGAGTACGGCTCGTCAGTCGCCATCAAAACCCGCACCGTCGATGCATCCGACTTCTTCAAGGATTTCAAGGGCTGGAAACGATGGGCGAGAAGAAAGTACTGGGGCTTTGATGTCGTCAAGCTCCCGCTCAATGCGCGCGTCTGGTATCCGGAGGGAACCGGTCCGTTTCCGCTTGCGCTGATCGTACACGGCAACCACGACATGACGGAATTCTCCGATCCCGGTTATGCCTACCTCGGCGAATTGCTGGCCAGCCGCGGCTTCATCCTGGCATCCATCGATGAGAATTTCCTGAATAGCGGTCTGTTGCACGATCCGCCCAACCAGCAGGCGGTGCGCGGATGGATGCTGTTGGAGCATCTGAAACTGTGGCGCGAATGGAATCAGACGCCGCGCAATCCGTTTCACGGCAAAGTCGATCTCACCCGCATTGCACTCATGGGCCACTCGCGCGGTGGGGAAGCCGCAGCCACTGCCGCCGCGTTCAATCGCATGAAATATTACCCCGAGGACGCCAACGTGCGCTTCGATTACGGCTTCGCCATCCGCAGTGTCGTCGCCATCGCCCCGGCTGACGGCCAATACAAGCCCGCCGGGCAGCACCGCTGGATCCAGGACGTCAGTTACCTCACTCTGCAAGGCGCGCACGATGCAGACGTTTCGTCATTCATGGGCAGCCGCCAGTGGGATCACGTCCGCTATTCGCAGCCCGGACCCTGGTTCAAAGCCGAGATCTACGCTTACCGCGCCAATCACGGCCAGTTCAACACCGTCTGGGGCCGCACCGATGCCGGCGAGCCGCTGAGCTGGCTGCTGAATCTGGAGCCCCTGCTGCCCGGTGAGGAGCAGCGAAAGATTTCCAGCACCTACATCTCTGCGTTTCTTGAAGCCACGCTGCATGATCGCCGCGAGTACATTCCTTTGTTCCAGGACTGGCGGGTGGCGCGCGGCTGGCTGCCGGATACGCTTTACGTGAACCGTTATCAGGACGCAGCGTACGTGCCGCTGGCGGCGTTCTCCGAGGATGCCGACATCACCACCGCAACCGCCGGTGGAAGTATCGCCGGGGACAACCTTTCCATCTGGCACGAAGGGCGCATTCCCTGGCGTGAGGGGGACCGCGATTATAACGGCGTTTTTCTGGGATGGAACCGCGCGAAAGGTGCACCGGCCGCGACCTATACGATCACGCTGCCCGAAGCGGCCGCAGCCCGGTGGCGCCTGGATGCGAACTCGACCGTCGAACTGTCCGTGGCGGCCCTCGATGAAGACGCCCCGCTGCCCGGCAAGAAGAAGAAGGAGGAGAAGGAAAAACCCGGAAACAAGGAGCGGGAATCGCCTGACTTCACCATCGAGCTCGTGTCCGCGAGCGGCGCAACTGCCGGCGCACCCGTGAGCCGCTTCGCTGCCGTTCCGCCGCCGCTCAAGGAAGTGTTCACCAAGCTGGCTCCGATCGAAAGCCGCGAATACGAGAAAGATTGGGAGCCGGTGTTCCAGACCGTCCGTGTTCCCATGGCCGCTTTTCAGACGAGCGGCGGCCAGCCGTTCGACCCGACTCAACTCACCGGGTTGCGGCTGAAGTTCGATCGAACCCCCATGAGCGTGATCTGCATCAGCAGCATCGGATTCGGAAAACGATAACCTCCGCCCGGTGCTTCCCTAACACCTGGAACCCGACACCTTTCCATGATCGCCCGCTACACCCGTCCGGAAATGGGTCGCATCTGGAGCGACCAGAATAAATTCCAGCAATGGCTCGAAGTCGAGCTGGCGGCGAGCGAAGCTCTGGCCGAGCGCGGCGTCGTGCCTGCGGAGGCCGTGCGTCTTCTCCGCGCGCACGCCGCCTTCGATGTCGCGCGGATTTTCGAAATCGAGCGCGAAGTCAAGCACGACGTCATCGCCTTCACCACCGCCGTTGCCGAGAAAATGGCCGCTGCCGGCCATGCCGAAGCCTCGCGCTGGCTGCATTACGGTCTGACATCGAACGACGTCGTCGACACGGCGCAAGCCCTGCAAATCCGCCAGGCGTCCGCGATTTTGTTGGCCGATCTCGAGCGTCTGCGCCCCATCCTCAAGCGCCGCGCGCTCGAGTTTCAGCACACCGTGCAAATCGGCCGCACCCACGGCGTCCATGCTGAGCCCATCACTTTCGGCCTGAAATTCGCCATCTGGTACGAAGAGGCCGGCCGCAATATCCGCCGCCTGGAAGCGGCGGCTGAAGATATGCGCGTGGGCAAGATCTCGGGTGCCGTCGGCACGTTCGCCCACATCGGACCCGAGATCGAGGAAGCCATCTGCAACAAGTTGGGTCTGCGCCCGGCGCCGGTGTCCTCGCAGGTCATCCAGCGCGACCGCCACGCCAACTTCGTCGCCGCTCTGGCCGTGCTCACCGCCAGTCTGGAAAAGATCGCGCTCGAAGTGCGCCATCTGCAGCGCACCGAAGTCCGCGAGGCCGAGGAGTATTTTTCAAAAGGCCAGAAGGGCAGCTCGGCTATGCCGCACAAGCGCAATCCCGTCACATGCGAACAGATCTGCGGCCTCGCCCGCGTAGTCCGCGCCAACGCCCAGGCCGCCTTCGAAAACGTCGCGCTGTGGCACGAACGCGACATTTCCCATTCCTCGGTCGAACGCGTTATCCTTCCGGATTCGACCATCCTGGCCGACTACCTGCTGGAAAAGACCACAAACCTGGTCGATCAGCTTCTGGTTTATCCCCAGCGCATGCGCCGGAACCTCGATATGACGCGCGGCCTGGTTTTTTCCGGCCAGCTTCTGCTCGACCTCGCCTCTGGCGGCATGTTGCGTGAAGCCGCTTACCGGGTAGTGCAGCGCCACGCCATGGAAGCCTGGGAAAACGAGTCCGACTTCCGCGCCGCCATTGAAGCCGACCCGGAGATCGCTAAGGTGCTGACCAGAGAGCAGATAGCCGAAAGTTTCTCGCTGGAACGCCAGCTCCGCAACGTCGACAAGATTTTCGCGAGGGTCTTCCATGATCGTCAATCCTGAAATTGAACGCTACCTCGACAGCCTGCTCCCCGCGCGCGATGCGGTTCTACAAGAAATGGAAGAACAGGCCGGAAAGCGCGACATCCCGATCATCGGGCCGGCCGTGGGCCGGGTACTCGCGCAGCTCGTGATGATCAGCAAGGCTAAGCGAATCTTTGAGTTAGGCTCGGCGATCGGCTATTCGACGATCTGGCTTGCGCGCGCCGCCGGACCCGGCGCGGAAGTGCACTACTCCGATTCCAGCCCGGAAAATGCCCGCGAGGCCCGGAGCTACTTCGAGCGGGCCGGCGTCGCCCACCTAGTTCAGGTGCATCTGGGCGATGCATTGGCCAGCCTGGCTGCGACCACCGGAGAGTTCGATTTCATCTTTAATGATGTAAACAAAGAGGGTTATCCCACAGTACTGGAGGCTGTCCCGGCCCGTTTGAAGCCCGGCGGCCTGTTTGTCACCGATAACACTTTGTGGCATGAGCGTGTGTTGAACCCACGCCACGAGAGCGATCATGCAGTTATCGGTTTCGATAGGAAACTGTACGAATCGACCCAGTTTTTCAGCACGATAGTACCTATCCGGGACGGAATCAGCATCAGCGTCAAACTTTCGTGAATCGCATAACCCAATACAATTCTAGTACTTACGGTTCATATTCCAAGCCAAGCCTGGAGAATCCGAGATTTAACTAGATTAACCCTACTAACTTTAGTAGTGATTAAACCTTCGGATTCGGTTAAAGTGGATGTGGAAAGGAAACGCATGATGCCAATCGCCGATTCCAGCGCGACCGCAACGGCTCGCGGGTTGGATCTGGCCAGGGTGCTCCTCGTTGAGTCGGATGTGGCGTCGCGATTGACTCTCCAAACGCTGTTGCAGACGTGTGGTTATGCCGTGGACGTGGCGGCGTCCGCAGCCGAGGCTGTGGGAAAACTCGACGATTGCGTTTATGAGCTGGTTTTGAGCGATCCCGACATGGAATCGCCGGAAGCCGGGCGCGGGGTGTTGGCCTACGCTAAGCGCAAGGAGTATAAGCCGGCTACGGCGATGATTCGCAAGCACCGGGACGGTAGTGCGCGCGAAGACCGCAAGAAAACCAGCCATCGCATGCTGGTGGAAGCCGAAGACGTCAGCACGTTCCTGACCCAGGTGGCGGAACTGATCAGTCTCCGCGCTACGCGGCGCTCCGAGCGGGCGCTGCGGCTTTCGGCCGACAACTAACCCAACGAATAGACCGTTTCTTCCAGCCGGTCGAGACCGCCGGCAAAGAAGTGGTCTTCTGCGTCAATCCAAATCATCTGCTTTGGTTCAGCGATGGCCGCATACAGCGCTTCCATCTGATGACGGGGAGCGAATTGATCGCCGGTGCTGGTGATGAAGAACTTAGGGACAGCACAGGCGGTGAGCTGCGAGATCTCGCTCTCGCGCGCCGGAAAACCGACGGCAATGAGCCGCGCGGCATCGCCGAGCGCGCAGCCGAGTTTCAGAATCACCCGCGAACCGAAAGAGAAGCCGGCGAGAGCGTAAGGCAGAGCAGGATAACGGCTGCGCATCCAGTCCAAAGCGGCGCGGGCATCCTCCACCTCGCCCACCTCGGCGCCGTGCACGCCCTGACTGCGCCCCACACCGCGAAAATTGAAGCGGAGCACCACCGATCCCCGGCGGCGGAGGCCACGCGCCATGCGGTGAACCACCTTATTATGCATGCTTCCGCCGTAGAGCGGATGGGGATGGCAGACGACGCAGGCTTCGCCAGGTGCGTGGTCTTCGGGCGCTTCGAGGAGCGCTTCCAGTTTTCCGGCGGGCCCATCGAGCAGGTGCGACTCGATGCGGCGGGCCACTAATTGGTCCGGTAATTCACGAACTGCATGTCGATGCCGAAATCGGCACCGCGCAGGAGCGCGATGACCTGCTGCAAGGTGTCACGGTCGCGGCCGCTCACACGCACCAGATCACCCTGGATGGCGGCCTGCACTTTGAGCTTGCTGTCCTTGATCTTCTTGACGATTTCGCGTGCCTTCTCGATGGGGATGCCCTGTTGTAGCGTGATCTCCTGCTTGACGGTAGAACCGGCCGCTGCGATCACCGCTCCATAGGTCAGTCCCTTGAGGGGCACTTTACGCTTGACCAGTTTCTGCTGAAAGATCTCGTTGATGGCCTTCAGCTTAAACTCGTCCTTGCTGGCCAGCAGGATCTTGTGGTCCTTTTCATTCAACTCGATCTGCGAGTGGGAGTCTTTCAAATCGAACCGGGTGATGATTTCCTTCATGGCCTGCTGAATGGCGTTGGACACCTCAGGCAGTTCGATCTTGGATACAACATCGAAGCTATTGTCGGGCATGAGTTAAGTGATGGAGCGAAACAGAGGAGTGCGAATGCGCACCACAGGCTCTTCGGCGGGCGCGGGAACCGGGTCGGGTTTCGTTTCCTCCGGCTTAACGGGCGGCGCAGGTTTGGGCGTGGAAGCGGTGACCGTCTTCACTTCAACTGACGCAGGCTTAGGCTCGGGCGGCGCGGCTTTCGGGGGCGCGGGCACGGCCGGCCGGGCCTCAGCTTCGAGTGCGACCACCACTTTATCCGTGATGTTTTCGATGATCGTGATCATTGAGGCTTCGAGGGCCAGAATCACCGCGGCCCGCACCTGCTCCCGATCGATGGGTTTGGGAGGAGGAGGCGGAGCGGCGACAGGAAGCGCGACAGCCGGAGCCGGGGCACCCGAGGGCGGAGCAACCGGAGCGGGGGTTTTGGCTATGGCGTCAATGTGGGCTTCGGCTTTGTTGATTGCGCCGGCGTCCGGTTTTTCGAGCAGCGGCTGCACAGTGCCCAGCAGCACGCTGGCTTCGAACGGCTTGCGCACAAAACCATCGGAGCCCGCCGATTGCGCCCGGGCCTCATCGAATGCGCTGACCGGTCCGGCGGTCAGGATGACGCGCGTTTGCGGATACTTGCCGCTGGCCTTGACGTATTCGCAGACTTCGTAGCCAGTGCGGCCGGGAAGTGAAATATCGGCCAGGACCAGATCGGGCGCCAGGTCTTTCAGGCGAAGCAGAGCGGTTTCTCCATCGGTGACTGTCGCGACCTCGAATCCTTCATCGCGAAGGATACGTTCGCCCATGCGTTGCGCGTGCGGGCTGTGGTCGGCGAGCAGGATGCGGGTCATTGGTTTGGCTGCGGCTGAGGCGATTGGGCGGGCTGCGTAGCCTGCGGCTGCGCCGCCTGGGCGGGTTGTGCTGCCTGGGGCTGAGCCTGCGACTGCGCGGCTTTCGCGGCGGCCTCCTGTTTGGCCTTCTCCTCGGCCTTCAATTGCTTCTTGCTCTTCTTTTTAATGAGGTTCTGGTGATTCATGGGCAGGGGTTCATTGCTGGCGGTAGAAGCATTGTCCGCAGTCCTGGCCGCCGATCCGTCACCCGCTGCCGTTGTTCCATTAGCCGCTGCCGCACCAGATGCCGGTGCTCCGGCAGTGCCGCCACCCGGAGGAAGTGACCGGGCATCGGGCTTGGTATCGAGCGCCGTGGTATCACTGACGGTCTGCACGGTCACATCAGACGTACCCGTACCTTGAGTTGGGGTGACGGCCGCGGCTGCCGGTACACTCAGCGGGACAGTGGGCCGCAGATTCGTCATGACCGGGGTGCCGGATTTCGCCGCCATGCGTGTTTCCGGACTGTGCCGGAACGTGTCGAGGAGCTTGGATCTGAGGCCGATCTTGGTCCTGTTCTCCTGCTCGTATCTCATCCGGGCATACTGCGCGGGATCGGCTTCGGGCACCGGACGATTCATGGCTTTCAGCTTGTCGGCAGCTTCTTCGGCGTGGTCGCTCAGCGGATAATCCTTGACGATGCGCGAATAGGCCGCTGCGGCGCGGTCGTCGAAGCGATCGCCCATGCGGTGATAGGAATCGGCGAGCATCCACAACACCTCATCCGCCTGGCTGAAGAGCGGATACTGATCCGCGACATATTGCAAGCGATTGGCGGATGCGGGATAGCTGCCTTTGCTGAAATAGAATTTGCCGGTGGTGAACTCGCCCTCGGCCAGGATTTCCTGCACATTGCGCAGCATCTGCTGGGCCTGTGGGGCGAACTTGCTGTTGGGATACTCGGTGAGCAACTGGCGGCATTCGTCCTCGGCGCGCTGCGCCTGATCACGGTCGCGGTCGGCCTTCTCCATCTGTTTGTAATGAATGAGGCAGACCTTCTCCTGCGACTCAGCGGCTTCCTCCATGGTGGGATAGAACAGCTTGAAGTCCTTGTACTCGGCTTCGGCCTCGGCCCAGGCGTGGGAACCGCCCTCGCGATACCAGCTATCGGCGATGGCCAACTTGGCTTTGGCGAGGTACTCGCTGGTGTCATAGGTATTGATCAGCGTATTCAAGGTGATGCGGGCCACTTCAAAGCGGCCGTGCTCGATGTCGTTGATGGCCCGGTCAAACAGGACCTTGTCGGGCTGATCACTTTTGTTGACGATGGGGTCTTCGTACTTTTTCTTCTTGAACGGCAAACCCGCTTGAAGCATCAGAGAAAAGACGGCCGCAAGGGCGAAGACTTTACAAATGCGATTCAGGTTCAAGCACATGCTCCCTTATCCTAAACCTTCACTGACGCAGCATCCTGCGCCGCCTGGCGCATTTCCATGACAGCCAGAGCGGGATCGGGCGTGTGAAAAATCGACGACCCTGTCACGATCCAATCACACCCGGCACGAACGGCGTCGGCGACGTTATCCAAGGTGATGCCACCATCGATTTCGATCGGAAGCGGCAAACGCCGCTCCTGCCGTTTCCGGTCCAACTGGCGAACCTTTTCCAGCGAATGTGTAATGAAAGTCTGCCCGCCGAATCCCGGATTCACGCTCATAATCAGCACGTAATCCGCCACATCCAGGATGTCATCGAGCATGGCGACGGGCGTGGCGGGATTAATGACCACGCCGGCTTTGGCGCCCTCGTCCTGTATCATACGGAGGGTTCGATGTAAGTGTATGCACGCTTCCTGATGGACCAAGACCTGGTTGGCGCCGGCCTGAATGAAAACGGGCGCATAGCGATCGGGGTCATCGATCATGAGATGCACGTCCAGGCGGCAGCGGGTGATCTTGCGTATGCTTTCCACCACGGGCGGGCCGATGGTGAAATTGGGAACAAAATGGCCGTCCATGACATCGAGGTGCAGCATAGTAACGCCCGCGCGCTCCACGCGCGCGATCTCGTCGCCCAGGCGGGCGAAATCCGCCGCCAGGATCGATGGAACAATTTGCACCATTCAGCCTGTGGAAAACTAACACATTTTAGCACGGCGGGGGTGAAGAGCGGGCGCGAGATGGTGTCGGGTCGAGCATTGCCCGGCCACTACGGAGGATGCGGCGTTATGGGAATTGGTCAGCGTGGTGAAATCACGGCGGCGAAGAAGCCGTCGCCGGGTTGCAGGCCGGGGACGCGGCGCATGGTGCGGGCGGGTTCAAGGCCGAGAGCGGCGATGACGCCGTCGTTTTCCTCGCGCTCAAGCGAGCAGGTGGAGTAGACGAGAATGCCGCCGGGAGCGAGGGCGGTGACGGCGTTCTGCAGCAACACGACCTGGCGATGGTGCAGTTCGTCGATGTCGGCGGGCGTCAGGCGCCATTTGATTTCGGGGTTGCGCGCGAGCGTGCCGGTGCCGGAGCAGGGCGCATCGAGGAGAATACGGTCGAAAACGGCGCGGAAGGGCAGAGGGCGGGTGGCGTCGAGATGGACGACGTCGACGCCGAGCGGCCGCAGCATGGCCAGGCGCTTGGCGTGAAAGTCGCAGGCCACGGCGCGCACGCCGGATTCGAGAGCTTGCGCGGTCTTGTTGCCGGGTGCGGCGCAAAGATCGAGAAAGCGCAGGCCTGGGGAGAGATCGAGCAGCGGGACCACGGCTTGCGAGCCGATGTCTTGAATGCGGAAGCCCGTGGGCTCGCCGGAAATGAGGCGGTAACAGCCGGACGTGCCGGTGGGTTCGGCGGAAAGGCCGGCGGGAATGGCGGCGCCCGGGGGCACGCGGAAGTAAATTTCGGGGGCAAGCAAGTTGGCGCGGGCGATGAGCGGCGTGATGTCGGGGCCGAACTCGCGATCCCAGCGCTCGAGCATCCAGGCGGGATGGGAGAGTTCGGTCGAGCGATCGGGCCATGCGACCGGGTCGCGCCCGACCTTGCGCAGCACGGCGTTGGCGAAGCCGGCGGCCGAGCGGAATCCGGTGGTCTTCACCAGCTCGACGCTTTCGCTCACGGCGGCGTGCGGCGGCACGCGATCGAGATAGCGCAGTTGATAAACCCCCATACGCAGCGCGAGCAGAACTTCGAAATCGAGCTTGCGTATGGCGCGGAGGGAGTAGTGCTCGACCAGAAAATCGAGCTGCGCCTGATAACGGAGGACGCCGAATACGATCTCGGAGGCGAGCGCGGCATCGCGGGAATGGAGCGTGGCCGAGCCGGAAAGCAGCAGGTCGGAGGCATAGCCGCCGCGGCCGACTTTGCGGAGAATCTCGAAGGCCAGCAGGCGGGCGGGGGACAAGTGGGAGACCTGTGCCAACTATAATCAATTTGTGGAGCTGGAAAAAACCCTGCTGCGCAAGGTCGGCGAGGCGATACACCGCTTCGGGATGATCCGCGAGGGCGATCGCGTGGCGGTGGCGCTATCGGGGGGCAAGGATTCCCTCACGCTGCTCGAAGCGCTGCTGCTTCTGGCGAAGCGCGCGCCGGTGGAATTCTCGGTCTGCGCCTTCACGGTGGAGCAGGGGAAATTTCTGCGGCCGATCGAGCCGCTGGGCGATTACCTTCGCGAGCGCGGCATCGCGTGGACATACTTCCGCGACAAGCCTTCGCTGCGTCTGCTGGAAGACCAGCCGGACCATGGCTGCGACCTGTGCAGCCGTTACCGGCGGCGCGCGGTGTACGAGATCGCCCGTAATCTGGGGGCGAACGTGATCGCATTCGGGCACACGGCGGACGATTTCTGCGAAGCGCTGCTGCGCAACACGCTGTTCACGGGCAAGCTGAGCGCGCTGCCGGCGGTGACGCACTCGCGCGACCGGGAGTTCCGGCTCATCCGGCCGCTGGTTTTCGTGACCGAAGACATTACCACGGCGTTCGCAGAATCGCTGGGCGCGCCCATCGTGCCCTGCGGATGTTCACAGCGGACGGGAACGGTGCGGCGCTCGCTGCGACACATTTTTGCGGAACTGGAGCAGGAATACCCGCACCTGAAGGAGAACATTCTGGCGGCGATGGGAAATGTGGATACGCGGCGATTGCTCGATCCGCGCTACCTGGATGAAGAAAAGGCGGCCGCGCCGGCCGAGGAACACTTCCCGATTGTGAGCGAGTAGGAGTTGGCTACTGCCAGGCGCGCTTCGGCACGCCGCGGTCGCGGTCTTTCACACGGTCGTAAAGATAGAAAGTCGAAACCGTGCCCAGCGATTCGTTATAGAGACTCGTCTCGCCGAGCGCTTCCCGCAAATCTTCCTGAAAATTGTGGAGCGCTTCCAATTCTCCGGCCAGCGCGGGCTGGCGATGGCCGCTGCGCGTCAGGAAAAATTTCTGAAAACCGGCGTCGGTCAGTTCGCCGATCTCACCGCGCACCAGGAGGCCGGCGGGCTCGACGACGCGCGGGGCGCCATCCTGTAAATCCAGCTTCACGGCGCAGCCATTGCGGTTGATCCGCACGACGTGCGTTCCGGGCTCAATATCCACTGTGAAACCGGCTTGGCGCAGACGTTCCACGCGCTCTTCAAACGTCAATTCCTTGGGGCGCTCGCGGCGAAAAAACATGTCTTTATTATAATTGCCCCGATGCCCTTCATTCTTTCGCTCGACGAAGGAACCACAACCGCGCGCTCGGCTCTCTACGATGGACAGGGCCGGCGAGTGTCCATGGAATCGGCCGCGTTCCCCTGCCGCTATCCGCAGGCGGGATGGGTGGAGCAGGATGCGCTCGAAATCTGGCGGGCGCAGTTGGAATCGGCGCGTGCGGTGCTCACGCGGGCGCGGGTGGCGGCTTGGGACGTAGTGGCGATCGGCATCACCAACCAGCGCGAAACCACGGTGGTTTGGGATCGCTCGACCGGCGAACCGATCGCGCCGGCGATCGTCTGGCAGTGCCGGCGCACGGCGGAATATTGCACCAGGCTGGCGGCATCGCCCGAAGCCGGCGAGATTACACGCAAAACCGGCCTGGTGATCGATGCCTATTTTTCCGCGAGCAAAATCCGGTGGATTCTGGAAAACGTTCCAGGCGTCCGTTCGCGCGCGGAAAACGGCGATCTGCTGTTCGGCAACATCGACACCTGGCTGATCTGGAAACTGACCAACGGCGCGGTGCACGCGACGGACTTTTCGAACGCGTCGCGCACGATGCTCATGAACCTCGCCACCGGCGATTGGGACGACGAACTGCTGCGGATCTTCGATATTCCGCGCGCCATGCTGCCGCGCATTGTAGCTTCGAGCGCGTTTGTGGGCGAAACGGCGCCGGAGCATCTGGGCGCGCGCGTGCGCATCGCGGGTATTGCCGGCGATCAACAGGCCGCGCTCGCGGGCCAGGCGTGCTTCCGTTCCGGGCTTTCGAAGAACACGTACGGCACCGGCTGTTTCGCGCTGCTGCACACCGGCGGGCACGTGCCGGTTTCGAAGAACCGGCTGCTGGCCACGCGCGCGGCTTCCACCAATGCTCAAGCGCAGTTCGCCATGGAAGGCAGCGTGTTCATAGCGGGCGCTGCCATTCAGTGGGTGCGCGACGAGCTGAAAGCCATCGGCACGGCGGCGGAATCGGAAGCGCTCGCGATTTCGATTCCCGATAATGGCGGCGTCTACTTCGTCCCGGCATTTGTCGGACTGGGCGCGCCGCACTGGGATCCGGATGCGCGCGGACTCATCACTGGGCTCACCCGCTCGACCGGACGCGCCCACATCGTACGTGCGGCGCTGGAAAGCATTGCGTATCAGACGCGGGAACTCATCGACGCCATGCAGGCCGATTCCGGCGAGGAATTGAGCGAGCTGCGAGTGGATGGCGGCGCCGCGGTGAACGATCATCTCATGCAGTTCCAGGCTGACATTCTGGGCAAACCTCTGGTGCGGCCGGTGGATGTGGAAACCACCGCTCTGGGTGCGGCCTATCTGGCCGGCCTGGCTACCGGATTCTGGAAAAGCCTGGCTGAAGTGGAGAGCTTCTGGCGCGCCGAGCGCCGCTTCGAACCGCGGATGCCCGCCGGCCAGCGCGAGCGGTTGTTCGCGGGTTGGAAGGAAGCGGTCCGCCGAGCCCGGTAGGGGCTGGGCACATGCCCCGCCTCTACATTCACATGATCGGCGTGGCGGTGAGTTCAAGTTGCGTCTGGTGTTTGTCTGTCAGATCGTCCGAGTAGAAAATAACCGTTGGTTTCTTGAGAGGCACAACGACGAACGAACCCCATTTGACCTGGCGTACGAAAGGACGTTCCGGCGTCATCGTGGATTCCGTCGCAACACTGCTGACTTCTGCGTTGACCCACGCGGATAGACCGGCCGGCGTTTCCCTTAGATTCCGGCAATCAATGTTTACACCCACGTCAAGGTACGTGTAATCTTTCCCGGTTGAATACGGCACCTTGGTGCCCGTTCGAATCGAACACGTTCCAGGTTTTTCGTCCGAAGCCGTTACTGAATACGTTCGGGCGTTCACCACTTTCGTCCCCTCCACCTCCTTGACGACGAAATCCAGCTTGTAGAACTTCGGCGGAGGGGTGGCATCCTCGGCCAGACAGGCTCCGGCCATCATTACCGTGACCAACAAACCTGCTGCGTAGTTCCGTATGTATCGCATCTGTCCTCCTATTGATCGCCATCCTGCTGCAACGGCGCTATTTGAATTGGCTGAATCTCAAGCGGCGCCTCCGACTGCCTCTCCATTTCGGCAAACTTCCCGAGCTCTTCCGGATCTTGCCGGGCCAATGCTACCAGCGCTCTCTCCTG